>NZ_JBSGEZ010000009.1:0-137590 GCF_053603155.1 Nocardia sp. NPDC004260
CGCGCTGGCCAACCGGTGGCTCGGCATCCTGTGGCACTGCCTGACCCGCGGCACCGCCTACAACGAAGAAACCCACGTCAGCAACCGCCAACGCGTACTCGCCGCCTGAGGTTGACAGAAGGTGTCTCATCGCACGGGTTCCTTTTCGGTCGTGGGGTGGCCGGTGAGGGTGAGGAAGACGTCGTCGAGGTTGGGGGTGTGCACGGCGAGGCCCTCGACCTCGATTCGCTCGTCGTCGAGCCGGTCCAGCACGGCGCGCAGCGATTTCACGCCGCCGTCGCTGGGCACCGCGAGGGTGAGGTCCTCGTCGTCGTCCGGCGGCGGGGCCACGGCGCCGAGCGCGGCGGCCGCCGCGGTCAAGGCGGCCCGATCGGCGAATTCCAGACGGATGTGGCCGCCCGGCACCAGCCGCTTCAACTCCGCCGCGGTGCCTTCGGCGACGAGTTTGCCTCGGTCGAGCACCGCGATGCGATCGGCGAGTTGGTCGGCCTCCTCCAGATACTGGGTGGTGAGGAAGACCGTGACGCGGTAATCGTCGACCAGCCCACGGATGATGTCCCAGATCGCTCGCCTGCTGCGTGGATCGAGCCCGGTGGTCGGCTCGTCGAGGAAGATGATGCGCGGATCGCCGACCAGCGTCATGGCCAGATCGAGGCGCCTGGTCATGCCGCCGGAGTAGGTGGACGCCGTCTTGTCCGCCGCGTCTACCAAGTCGAAGCGCTCCAGCAGATCCGCCGCCAGCCTGCGGTTGTCCCGCCGGGACAGATGATGCAGATCGCCCATAAGCAGCAGGTTCTCCCGGCCGGTGAGCAGTTCGTCGACCGCCGAGAACTGCCCGGTCACGCCGATCTGCGCGCGTACCTGCTTGCGCTCGGCGGTGAGATCATGGCCGCCCACCCGGATTTCGCCCGCGTCGGGATGGATCAGTGTGGTCAGGATCTGCACGGTGGTGGTCTTGCCCGCGCCGTTCGGCCCGAGCAGCGAGAAGACCGTTCCCTCCGGGACGGTGAGGTCTATCCCGTCGAGCACGACCTGCTCGCCGAACGATTTCCGCAGGCCGCGCACCGAGACGGCGGGCACGCGATGGCCGTTCACCATGGTCTTTCCTTTCTGACATAAATTTCACTATGCGCATATGGGCATGTTTTATCGACACCGCACCCCCTTTTGGGGCGCGGCGTCAGTCGATTCGGTTGCGGCGGTTAGATATCCAGATCCTCGATCTTCGGCCCTTCGGCCACGTCGACCACCCGCCGGTAGAGCTTGTCGGGCAGCCGGTCCTTCAACTCGTCGAGGGAGTCCACCACGACGAAGATGAAGTCACCCCAGTCCTGCTGTCCGACGCCGAGCAAACGCCGCCAGCTTTTCGGGTCTCGCCAGTCCTTGAGCCAATTCGTACCCACCTCGGCGGGATACTCGTCCCAGTTCGAATACTGGGCGTGCATCACGAATTTGCCCTTGCGGCTGCGATACACCTGGATGTGCTCGATCCGCGTATCGTTCACCTCGTGCCACTCCCCTAGCAGGGACCCGGAGAAGCGGACCTGTCGCACACCATCGCGACCGACCTTGAGCACGATCTCGTCATAGCCCTCCAGCCGTCCCTCCTCGAGTTCGATGAACCGGCGCAGCGCCGTGACCACCGCTCCCGAAAGGTTGCCGCCGACCAACTCCTGCGCGCGCTGGAAGAGCGGGAGGTCGTCATCGGCAACGTAGATCGTCTTGTTGGGCATGATCCAACTATACGTAGATGTATACGTACACGCAAGGTTGGTCGGCACATCTTCCGATCCGCCGTTGAACCGTTCGGCGACCGGGTCCGTATCACTCGTGTACGCAGTCGAAATTTCGTCAGCGGAAGGGAGTGCGGATGCGGACTCGAGTCGTGGACCATCTGGTGCAAGCGGTTTCGGCGTTGGGCGTGCGCCACATCTTCGGAGTGGACGGCGCCAACATCGAGGACCTGTACGACGCGATCTTCGACGCGCCGGACCACGTCACCGGCGTGGTCGCGAAACACGAGTTCTCCGCGGCGACGATGGCCGACGGATATGCCCGTGGCACAGGCGGATTGGGCGTGGTCGCGGCGACCTCCGGCGGCGGCGCGATGAATCTCGTCGCCGGGCTGGCCGAATCGTTCGCGTCGCGGGTACCGGTACTCGCCCTGGTCGGGCAGCCCCCGACCGCGCTGGAGGGCAACGGCGCCTTCCAGGACACCAGCGGACGCGCGGGCGCCATCGATGCGGTCCGTCTCTTCGGTGCGGTCAGCACCTATTGCGCACGGGTGGAAACCGCTGCCGACCTGGCGGATCGGCTGGATAGAGCGGTGCAGGCCGCCCGCCGAGGCGGCCCGGCGGTGCTGCTGCTGCCCAAAGACGTGCAGCAGGCCGACGCGGGCCCTATCGCGCCGCTCTGTCCCGCCACCAGGACACATCGGTCCGACCGGGCCGGACTCGCTCGTGTTCGCGCCGCGCTCGCCACGGCCCGGCACACCGGGAAGATCGTGATCATCGCGGGTGATCAGGTCGCGCGCGACGACGCGCGCGATGAGCTGGCCCGCCTCGCCGCCGCCCTGGACGCCGCGGTGGGCGTCGCGCCGGACGCGAAGGACGTCTACGACAACGCCGATCCGGCCTTCTGCGGTGTCGCGGGCACCATGGGGCACCCGGAACTGGCGGCGGCCATCCGGTCCTCGGCCCTGTGCTTGCTGGTCGGCACCCGATTGCCGGTCACCACTCGCGCCGGCTCGGAGGCCGCGCTCGCCGAGAGAACGGTCGCGAGCATCGGCGTGGCGCCACCGTATCTGCCCGCCATCCATGCGACCAGTACCGATCTGTCGCGAACACTCGCCGAGCTCGCCGACGAATTGGACGACGGCAGTACCGGATCCGAATGCGTGCACGCGGCGCAACCGCTGACTTCGCTGCGGGTGCCCGACTCCTCGGGCCCCGGTCTGCGGTACCGGGATGTGGTCGAGACGATCGATGCCGCATTGCCGGAGGGCACCGACGTGTTCGCCGACGCGGGCAACACCGGCGCGTCGGTCGTGCACCACCTCCGGGTGCCGCGTGACGGGCGGTTCGTGGTCGCCCTCGGGATGGGCGGAATGGGTTACGCCTTCGGCGCGGGCATCGGATCTGCCTTCGCGCGGCACGCGCGGACCGACGGTGTCCGGCGGACGGTGGTCATCGCCGGTGACGGCTCGTTCTACATGCACGGCATGGAGTTGCACACCGCGATCGAGCACGCCCTTCCGGTCACCTTCGTCGTGCTGAACAACAACGCGCACGCCATGTGCGTGACCAGGGAGCAGCTGTATTACCGGGACCGCTACAGCTTCAACCGATTCCGCCCGGCCGACCTGGGTGCGGGTATCGCCGCGATGTTTCCCGGTCTGCCCGCGTTCTCGGTGCGCACCGTCGGCGATCTCGCCGCCACACTGCGTCGCTGCCTGGAAACCGATGGGCCGTCGTTCCTTTCGATCGAATGCGACCCCGACGAGATTCCTCCGTTCCTGCCCTTCATTAACGCCGTGGAGCAATCCCGCGATCTTCGATGAACCCCACGCGGCGGCGCCCGCCGACGCCCACCCGAAGGAGTATCACCGTGACCACCAGTTCCCTCCCCGCCCTCAGCGACATCCCGGAACAGGCCGTGCCCGGCGTGCTCCGCATCGAGAACTCCGACAAGGACGCGACCACGCCGATCATCATGGACATGCTGCGGTCGGTGTATCCGCACGACCAGATCTTCGGCGAATACTGTCCGGTGCAGGCGTACATCGACGCGCCGCCGCGCGAGGTCTACGAATACCTCGCCGACACCCGGTCGCTGGAGGAGTGGACCTACAGCCTGCGCGGGTTCGTGGAGACCGACGAACCCGGACTCTGGCTGGCCTACGACCGGCTGGGCTCGGAGACCGAGATCTTCACCCGCACCGTCGCCAACCCCGACGCCATGACCGTCGACTACCACTGCGCCTGGGACCAGGGACAACACCTGTGGATGATCTACCTGCTGCGCGTGGTCGACGCGCAACTGGTGTTCAACAAGCCGGGTTCGGTGGTGTTGTGGGTCAACTGCAAGCACCCCTTCTACGACGCCAACCCGTACCCGGAGTCCGCTCCCCCGAACCGGCCGGTGTGGGTCGGCGACTTCTGGGAGATGTTCTCGGCGGGGCATCAGCTGGAGATGGACAACCTCAAAGCCATCTGCGAGTACCGGGCCGCGCACGGCCTGCCGATCAAGCCCGACTGGATGAAGTGAGGCCCGAGTGACCACCACGCAACAACATCTCCCTGAGGTCAGTCTCGTCGACGTGTCCTCGTACCTACCGGGCGAGCCGGTCGGTACCGAATACTTCACCCAGTTCTCCCGCTCGGACCGGATGGCGAAGAACGTCATGTTCCGCTCGCCCAAGGGCCGCCACCACGTCGCGCGCGACGAAACCGCGGTGGACATGGTCGAGCGCGCCGTCGCACCGCTGATCGAACGCAACGGCGCCGACGCGATCGCCGAGGTCGACGTCTTGATCACGCACACCCAACTGCCGGACAATCCGGTGCTCGGCTGCGGGCCCGAGGTGGCGCGACGGCTCGGCATCCGTCCCTCGTACGTCTACGACGTGCACAACGGCGGGTGTGCGGCGTTCGTGCACATGATGGCGATGGCCCGGATGGTCCTGCAGACCACGTCCGCCCGCACCGCGCTGATCGCGGCGACCCAGAACTGCGCGGGACCGGTGTTCACCCAGACCGATATTCGCAAGCTGGCGCAGGCTCCGGTGCCCGGTGACGGCTGCGGTGTCGGACTGCTCCGCAAGGACGACAGCGCGCCGATTCTCGACATCGAATGCCGGACCTATCCCGAATTCGCCGGCGACATGGATTTCTCCACCAACGGCGAGCGCAAGTACTGGGAGCCGGGCGAGGGCCAGGGCTGCGTCAGCTTCACCGAGTCCAAGATCACCAAGGTGTTCGCCAGGGGCAATCGGCTCGTTCCGGAAGTCGCCCTCGCGGTGTGCGATCGGATCGGCGTGCGGGGACGCGACGTCGACACGTTCGTCACCAACCAGCCGAACCGGCTGTTCCTGCGCAACTGGCACGACGCGCTGGAGCTCCCGCCGCACCGTCACCCCGACACCTTCGATTCCTGCGGAAACCTGTTCGCCGCGGGCATCCCGGTGACCCTGGATGTGGAGAACCGGGCGGGACGGCTGCCCAACGGATCGCTGGTCCTGATGTCGGCGTTCGCGCACGCGGGCGACTTCGCGGGCGCGGCCGCCGTCCGCTGGGGAGCCGCGCGATGAGCGTGCGCGTCGTCGACGGCACCCGGCCGTCGCACCGCTACCGGGCGCACCGGGTGCCACCCCGCTTCGACCTCGCCCTGAGCGAGAATCCGTTCCCGCCGCTGCCTTCGGTGTTGCGAGCCGTGCACATGACGCTGGCTCAGGCCAATCGATACCCGGAGTTCCTGCCGCGCCGCCTGCCGACGCTGATCGCCCAGCACCTCGGTGTAGGGGCGGACCAAGTGGTGGTCGGGTCGGGGGCGACCGGCGTGGCACTGCAGATCCTGCAGACCCTGACCACGCCGGGAGACGAGATCGTCTACAGCGCACCGACGTTCGACGGGTATCCGATCATGGCGGAGATGACCGGCGTCACCGCGGTGCCGGTGCCGCTGGATTCGGCGGGGAACCAGGATCTGCGGGCGATGCGGCGGGCCGTCGACCGTCGCACCGCGCTGATCGTGGTGTGCCGTCCGCACAATCCCACCGGAACGGTCGTCCCGGCCGACGAGCTGAAGGCATTCCTGTCCGACGTCCCGAGCCGGGTCCCGGTCGTCCTGGACGAGGCGTACGTCGAATTCCTCGACGCCACCGCATCCGTCGACCCGCGGGCGCTGATCGCGAAACATCCCAACCTTGTTGTGCTGCGTACCTTTTCGAAGGCATACGGCTTGGCCGGGCTGCGCATCGGCTACGCCTTCGGCCGAACCGAGTTGATGGCGAGGATCGGCACACTGCAATTGCCCTTCGGGATGAGCGCGGCGGCGGTGGCCGCGGTCGCCGCCTCGTACGCCGCCGAACCCGAACTCGCCGCGCGCACCCTGCGCATCGCCGAAGGACGCGACGCACTCCGCAGCGCACTACTGGCTCATGGATTCGCGATACCGGAAAGCCACGCGAACTTCCTGTACGTACCGGGCCCGGGTGCGAACACGGCGCTGCGGCGCGCGGGCATAGCCGCGAAGTCCTACGCCGAC
The DNA here is from genome assembly GCF_053603155.1 of Nocardia sp. NPDC004260. NCBI lineage: Bacteria > Bacillati > Actinomycetota > Actinomycetes > Mycobacteriales > Nocardiaceae > Nocardia > Nocardia sp. NPDC004260. The sequence goes on from NZ_JBSGEZ010000009.1 coordinate 6,265, forward strand.
GGCAGCGCCCGCATCGCCGTCGGCGACCCCGCGTCCGATGACGCGGTACTCCAGGCCCTCACTGCAGAGGGCACCCTTCGCGAAAGGTTTGTTTGAGTTCACCGGCCGTCGGCCCGTTTGCGGCGCTGCTGTATCGGTCGTCGTAGATTGGGGCGACGGACGACTCATCCGAACAGCTATCGGAACTCCGCGGAGGAGGGGATGGTTCGATCGAAGCGTGTGGTCCGATTTCGAGGTGAACGCGGCGCCCGCTCATGGGACGGCCAGTAGGGTCCTGTTCCGGTTCGCTCTGGGACGGTGGGCGGTCGTGCTGCGCCAGACGCTCATCGAGCCGGGTGGCAGCAGCGGGTGGCACTACCACGACGGGACATTGTTCGTGCTGGTCGCGCAGGGGACGCTGGATCATCCCGGTGCGGACTGCGCGCCGGTCACCTACCGGCGCCCGCGGATCTTCCGGGAGCCGAGCGGGCCGCGCTACCCGCACGTGGCGCGCAATCTCGGAACGGTGCCGGTATTGCTGTGCGTGCTCTACTTCACGCCGGTCGACAGTCCGTTGTCCCGCAGCGTCCCGCCGCCGGAGTGCGCCGATGCGGGGTGATGGGCCTCAGCTCGCGGATCGGCAGGCGTCGCGGAGTGCGCGGACGCGGGGTGATGGGCCTCAGCTCGCGGATCGGCAGGCGTCGCGGAGTGCGCGGACGCGAGCCATCCGCCTCGACTCATGGGCGTCGCGGAGTGCGCGGACGCGGACCATCCGCCTCGACTCATGGGCGTCGCGGAGTGCGCGGACGCGGACCATCCGCCTCGACTCATGGGCGTCGCGGAGTGCGCGGACGCGAGCCATCGGCCTCGACTCATGGGCCGACAGACATCGCGGAGTGCGCCGACGCTGGGTGAGCGCCCTCAGCTCGCGGGCTGGCAGGCGTCGCGGAGTGAGCAGGCGCCGCACGAGTTGCCGCAACTCTGCGGCGGCGGGGCGATGGCTTCGGCCGCCTGCGCGGCGGCGTTCGCACCGGCGCCGAGGGTGAACAGCGCGACGACGGCGGCGCAGGCCGCGACGGCCAGCGCGACGAAGCCGCCCGCCGCCAGCCCGACGAGACCACCGGCGAACAGCAGCGCCCCGGCCGCGATCGAGGTGGGAGCGGCGACCCGGTTGGCGACGCGGAACGTCTCGTCCGTGGACAGCGCGGCCTCGGTGTGGACACCGAAGAAACGATTCCGGGGCAACCGGCCGGTCAGCCCGAGTGCTCCGGTTGTGACGGCCACGACAGCCAGCACGAACAGGACGAGAGCGACGACGAACACCCATGCAGGCTAGCGCATCGGTGCCCCGGGCCCGCCGACGGGCGCCTCGTCCGGCGAACCCGGCCGCAACCGCAGGCCAGCCCGATTTTCGGTCCTGCCGATGCGACGTTCTACCCTGATAGACGAAGTTTGTCGGGGATCGGCGACCACAAGAAGGCAGGACCGTGCAAGACACACGTGCAACCGAAAGCGATGTACCTGAGCACCGGTACAACGCGGAGCTTGCCGGCCGCATCGAGAGCCGGTGGCAGCGGACGTGGGACGAGCGCGGAACCTTCCACGCGCCGAACCCGGTGGGACCGCTGGCCGGTCCGACACCGGCCGACAAGCTGTTCATCCAGGACATGTTCCCGTACCCGTCGGGCGCGGGCCTGCACGTCGGGCATCCGCTCGGCTACATCGCCACGGACGTCTTCGCCCGCTACCACCGCATGCATGGGCGCAACGTGCTGCACGCCCTCGGCTACGACGCGTTCGGCCTGCCCGCCGAGCAGTACGCGGTGCAGACCGGCGCGCACCCGCGCGACACCACCGAGTCGAACATCGCCACGATGCAGCGTCAGCTGGACCGCCTCGGGCTCGGCCACGACCGGCGTCGCTCGTTCTCGACCACCGATCCGGAGTACTACCGCTGGACGCAGTGGATCTTCCTGCGGATCTACAACGCTTGGTACGACACGGAGCTGAACCAGGCCCGCCCGATCGCCGAGCTGGCGGCCGAGTTCGCCTCCGGTACGCGGGCCGTTCCGGACGGCAAGTCCTGGGACACCATGCCGCCCGCCGAGCGCGGCGCGCTGCTGGACTCGTATCGCCTGGTGTACCAGACCGATTCGATGGTCAACTGGTGCCCCGGTCTCGGCACCGTGCTGGCCAACGAGGAGGTCACCGCCGACGGCCGCAGCGAACGCGGCAACTTCCCGGTGTTCCGTAAGCACTTGCGGCAGTGGATGATGCGCATCACCGCCTATTCCGATCGCCTGGTCGACGACCTGGACCGGTTGGACTGGCCGGAGAACGTCAAGGCCATGCAGCGCAACTGGATCGGACGATCCCGGGGCGCGCGGGTGAAGTTCGACGCCGACGGCGAGCAGATCGAGGTCTTCACCACCCGCCCCGACACCCTGTTCGGCGCCACCTACGTGGTGCTCGCGCCGGAACACGAGCTGGTCGACAAGCTGACCGCCGACGCGTGGCCTGCGGGCACCGACCCCAGGTGGACCAACGAGGGCGCCGCCACACCGGCGGAGGCCGTGGCGGCCTACCGCAAGTCGATCGCGGCCAAGTCGGATCTGGAGCGTCAGGAGAACAAGGAGAAGACCGGCGTCTTCCTGGGCAATCACGCGATCAACCCGGCCAACGGCGCGGCCGTGCCGATCTTCATCGCCGACTACGTGCTCAGCGGGTACGGCACCGGCGCCATCATGGCCGTTCCCGGGCACGACCACCGCGACTGGGAATTCGCGTCCGTCCTCGGGCTGCCGATCGTCGAGGTGATCAGCGGCGGCGACTTGGAGCAGGGCGCCCACGCGGGCGAAGGCACGCTGGTGAACTCCGATTACCTCGACGGCCTGTCCGTCGAGGAGGCCAAAGCGGCGATGATCGCCCGGCTCGAGGCCGATGGACACGGCAAGGGCACCATCCAATACAAGCTGCGCGACTGGTTGTTCGCGCGCCAGCGCTATTGGGGCGAGCCGTTCCCGATCGTGTACGACGAGCAGGGCGCACCCCACGCGCTGCCGGAATCCATGCTGCCGGTGGTGCTGCCGGAGCTGGACGATTTCGCCCCGGTGACCTTCGATCCGGACGACGCGAACTCCGAACCCTCCCCGCCGCTGGCCAAGGCGACCGACTGGGTGGAAGTCGAACTGGATCTCGGTGACGGGCTGAAGCGCTACCGCCGCGACACCAATGTCATGCCGCAGTGGGCGGGCAGTTCCTGGTACGAGATCCGCTACGCCGACCCGACGAACACCGAGACGTTCTGTGCCAAGGAGAACGAGGCGTACTGGCTGGGCCCGCGCGCCGAGGTCGGCGGGCCGAACGACCCGGGCGGCGTCGACCTGTACGTCGGCGGCGTCGAGCACGCGGTTCTGCACCTGCTGTACGCCCGCTTCTGGCAGAAGGTGCTGTTCGATCTGGGTGACGTGTCCGCGAGCGAGCCGTACCGGCGGCTGTTCAACCAGGGTTACATCCAGGCGCACGCCTACACCGACGAGCGCGGCGCGTACGTGCCCGCCGCCGAGGTGGTCGAGCGCGACGGCAAGTTCTTCTGGACCGACCCCACCGGCGCCGAGATCGAGGTGCGCCAGGAGTACGGCAAGATCGGCAAGTCGCTGAAGAACGCCATCTCCCCGGACGAGATGTGCGATCTGTACGGCGCGGACACCTTCCGCTTCTACGAGATGGCGATGGGTCCGCTGGACACCTCGCGCCCGTGGGCGACCAAGGACGTCGTCGGCGCGCACCGGTTCCTGCAGCGCGCCTGGCGTCTGGTGGTGAACGAGGAGACCGGCGCGGTTCGGGTCACCGACGCCGCCGCGAGCGAGGAGACGCTGCGCCTGCTGCACAAGACGATCGCGGGCGTGGACGAGGATTTCGCCGCGCTGCGCGACAACACGGCGGGTGCCAAGCTGATCGAACTGACCAACCACCTGACCAAGAGCTACCCGGATGGCGCGCCGCGCTCGGTGGTGGAGCCGCTGGTGTTGATGCTGGCGCCGCTGGCACCGCACATCGCCGAGGAACTGTGGGACCGCCTTGGTCACACCGCCTCGCTGGCGCACGGCCCGTTCCCGGTCGCCGATCCGGCGCTGCTGGTCGAGGAGTCGGTGGAATACCCGATCCAGGTGAACGGCAAGGTGCGCAGCCGGATTCAGGTGGCGGCCGACGCGGACAACGCGGCGATCGAGGCGGCGGCGCTGGCCGACGAGAAGATCGACGCGCTGCTCAACGGGAAGGCGCCGCGCAAGCTGATCGTCGTGCCGGGGCGCCTGGTGAACATCGTCGCCTGACGGCGGATCAGCGCGGCGGGAGCAGCACGTCGTCGAGCGTGACCATGGACAGGTTGCGCTCCTTGATGATGTCGACCAGCTGTCCGTAGCAGTGAGTGACCGCGGGTGCGTTGGCGTGCCCGATGACGATCGTCTGCGGCTGGAAATACTGCCGCGCGCATTCGATCAGATACTGCTCGGTGATCACACCGGAATCGGACAGTGAGCCGTACCACATGGTGGGCACGGTGTAGCCGAGGTCGGCGGCCACTCGGTCGACCGTGGCGTTGTGCCTGCCGAACGGCGGGCGGAAGTACGGGGTGCCGTCCACCCCGAAGTTCTGGCGCAGGTAGGTCTTCGCCCGCTCCAGCTGCCCGGCGACGGCCGACGCGGACAGCTTGGTCAGATCCGGGTGATCCCAGGTGTGGTTGCCGAGCTGGATCTGCCCGGATTCGACCAAAGGCCGCAAGGCGTCCCGGTGGATCGCCCACGAGTCGTAGTAGGCGGTCACGAAGAAGGTGAACCGCGCGCCGGTGTCCTTGGCGAATCGGATGTAGGCGCCGACGACCTCGGGACTGGCTCCGTCGTCCACGGTGAGCGCCATGCTGCTGCCCGGCCCCGGCAGCGCGGTGATCGTGCCCGCCGGGATCGGCCTCTTCGGTCCGCCGGGCGGAGGCGGCAGCAACGGCGGTGCGGGCGGCCGGGGCACGCCGCCCGCGGAACCGCTGTCGATCGGGTCGCCCTCGGCTACCGCGCATCCGGTCAGCGCGACCGCCGCGCCCGCTGTCAGCAACGCCAGCATGCGACGTCTGTCCACAACCCGATCCCTCTTGCTCGCTCGAACCTCCCCGCGACCAACCCTCGGGGATGGGGCCGGACGCTAACGAGCGAACTTGACGGGAACCTGAACCCACGTGGTCGGTTGGGCAAATCACAGGGACGAGAGCACGGCGGTGAGCGACAGCGCATCATCAGGTCGACCCGCCTCCACGTCGAGAGCTGGATTCCGGTCAGCAGGTCGATCGCACGGGCGACAAGCCGACCGGCGACGTGCGTGCGACAGTCGCGAGGGGAACGCGTGGGCCGATACAGCGCCGTCGGACCCGTACGGGATCAGTACTGACGGACCAAGCCATCGGCGACGTGCGCGCCGACAGCCGAGCGAGCGCTTCGGCCGAAGGAGCGCCGCCGGGTGACTCCGAGCTCAGTACGGCCGGAGCACGACCTCGGTGGGGTGCGCGTCGCGCGGGGTGTCGATGGCGGAACGCACCGTGTACGCCACGGTCTCGGGCGTGAGGAAGTCCTCGGCCCGGTACTCGCGCCCCTCACCCGCGATGATCGCCCGCTGCATATCGGTGTCGATTCGGCCCGGATGGATCGAGGTCACCCGCAGCTGCGGCTCCTCTTGGCGCAACGCGTCGCCGAAGGCGCGCAAACCGAACTTGCTCGCCGCGTAAGAGGCCCAGCCGGCGTTGGCGCGCAACCCCGCCCCCGAGTTGATCAGCACCACGTGACCCGCGCCCGCCCGCAGGGCGGGCAGCAGCAACCTGGTGAGTTCGGCGACCGCGACCACATTGGCCTCCAACGTGTTTCGCCACTGCTCGACGGTGGAGTCCGCGATCGTGCCGAGATCGGCGATGCCCGCGTTGTGCACCAGCACGTTCAGGCTCCGGATCGGCTCGACCGCCGCGGCGACGGCAGCGTAGTCGGTCAACTCGACCGGCCAGCCCCGCGCGTCGGGCAACTCCGCCAGGATGCCGCGCAGGGATTCCGCCGACCGGGCGCCGAGCAGCAGGTCGTGGGTCGGCGCGAGCTCCCTGGCGATCGCGGCGCCGAGGCCGCGACTGGCGCCGGTGATCAACGCGGTCGGTTTCGTGGTCGCGGCGGAAGTCATGGGCCCCACCGTAACCGGCTGGGTGAAGAAGGCGTAAAAACCCGTAGCACTGGACAAACGACTAGCGATGCAGGCTGGTTCGGGGCGAGAATCTCGAGCAGCGAATCACGGACGGGGCATGCGAAAGTGAGAACCGCCGAACACGAAGCGGCCACAGGCCGATCGGATGGAGACGAAACAGACACCGCTGAGCGGGCATATCTGCGGGTGACATCGCAGAATAGGGGGATGGCACATCCGGGCTTCACCCCCACTCAGCTCGCGGCCCGCGCTGCCTACCTGCTGCGCGGCAACGACCTGGGCACGATGACCAGCGCGGCGCCCCGGCTGTACCCGCACATGTGGAGCTGGGACGCGGCATTCGTCGCGGTCGGGCTCGCGCCGCTGAGCGTGGAGCGGGCCGTGGTCGAGCTGGACACCCTGCTGTCCGCGCAGTGGAAGAACGGCATGATCCCGCACATCGTCTTCGCCAACGGCGTGGACGGTTACTTCCCCGGCCCGGCCCGCTGGGAATGCCGCAAGCTGGCGGCCAACGCGCCGGACGGCCCGGACACCTCGGGGATCACCCAGCCGCCCGTGCACGCCATCGCGGTGCAGCGGATCCTGGATCATTCCCGCAGGCACGGCCGCAGCACCAGGTCCGTGGCCGAGGAGTTCCTCAACCGGCGCTGGCCGGATCTGGTGCGCTGGCACCGCTGGCTGGCGCACGCCCGCGACCCCAAGGAGACCGGCCGCATCACGCTGTATCACGGCTGGGAGTCCGGGATGGACAACTCGCCGCGCTGGGATCGCGCCTACGAGCACGTGGTCCCCGGCGATCTGCCGCCCTATCGCCGTGAGGACGTGCTGGTGGTCTCCGATCCGACCCAGCGCCCCACCGACCGCGAGTACGACCGCTATCTGTGGCTGGTCGAGCAGATGCGCCGAGCGGGTTATGACGACTATCAGCTCGCCTCGACCATGAGCTTCGCCGTCGAGGACGTGTTCGTCACCGGTATCTTCGCGCTGGCCTGCGAGGTGCTGGCCAATATCGGCGAGGAGTACAAGCAACCCCACGCCGACGTGCGCGATCTCTACGCGTGGGCCGACCGGTTCCGCGCGGGCGTCGTCGCGACGACCGACGCCCGCACCGGCGCGGCCCGCGACTTCGACGTGCGGTTGCAGCGATGGATCAACACCGAGACGCTCTCGATGTTCGCGCCGCTGCTGTGCGGCGGCCTTCCCCGCGACACCGAGCGCGCCCTGCTGCGCCTCTTCGAGGGTCCGCGTTTCTGCGGCCATCCGGATCTGCGCTACGCGCTGCCGCCCTCGACCTCGCCCGTGTCCAAGGACTTCCGTTCCCGCGAGTACTGGCGCGGACCGGTGTGGCCGGTGATGAGCTGGCTGTTCTCCTGGGTCTTCGCCCGGCGCGGCTGGGCCGAGCGCTCGTTCATGCTGCGCGCCGAGGGCTTGCGCCAGGCCAGCGACGGCAGCTTCGCCGAGTACTACGAGCCGTTCACCGGCGAACCGCTCGGCAGTATGCAGCAGTCGTGGACGGCGGCGTCCGTACTGGATTGGATGGGGTGAAAGCTCAGAACAGTTCTGACACCCCAGCTGTCACACTGGTAACAGCCAGAGCGAATGGCTATCGTCCTCCGGCATGGGCATCTGGAGGTCGACCACTCGCCGCGGCACGGCGCTGTCACTGATCACGCTGTCCGGCATTCTCGTCGCCACGCTACCCGCGACCGCCGCGCCGACCGGTCCGGACGTCTCCTCGTGGCAGCACACCGACGCCACCGTGATCGACTGGTTCGCGGTCAAACGCTCCGGCCACGACTTCGCCATGGTCAAGGCCACCGAGGGGCTCAGCTACATCAACCCGTACTTCGTGCCCGACAGCCTGCTGATGCGCGCGGCCGGAATGGCTCGGGGCACCTACCACTACGCCCGGCCCAACCTGCCGCCCGAACCACAGGCCGCGCTGTACGCGGCGGTGGCGCTGGGACAGAATGGGCCGCTCGATCTGCCGCCGGTGCTGGACCTGGAAAGCACCGGGGGTCTCGGCCCCGCGGCGTTGATCGACTGGACCCGCCGCTATCTGAACACTGTGGAAATGCTCACCGGCCGCGTCCCGATCGTCTACACCTACCCCAATTTCTGGCGTACCGCGATGGCCGACACCGACGAGTTCGCCGAGTACCCGCTGTGGATCGCCGATTATCGCGGCAATCCCCAACCCGAGGTCCCCGGCGGCTGGTCCACCTGGACGTTCTGGCAGACCACCGACAGCGGCACCATTCCGGGCATCGCGGGCCACGTCGACCTCAACGTCTACAGCGGCGCCCAGGGCAATTTCGCCGGTTACGCCAACATGAGCGGCACCGGCAGCGGATAGGAGCGGAGCCGCTACCCGCCCAGTCGAGTAGCGGCTCCACTCGTGGGAAAAGCCGCGGAGGGTGGCCGTGGTTGCAGGGGGCCGGGTGCCGCGGCTGTGGTGTCAGACCCCGATGCGGCCGCCGGCCTTCTTCCAGACTGCCACCACCGAGGGGCGGGGCTGGGCCGTGCCACCGTCGGGCCAGTGCGACAACGGGTTCTCCGGAGTGGCGTCGTCGGCCTCGCCGGGATGCTGCACACACACCATGACCCGCGCCTCGCTGACCACCGGGCCGCAGGTCTCGGCACCGCGCGGGACGGTGAGGAATTGCTTGGTCTGGCCGCGATTCGGGCCGTCGAGCACCACGGAGAACAACCCGTCGTTCGACTTCAACGCGTTGCCGTCGGTGGCGATCCACAGGTTGCCGTACGGGTCGAAGGCCAGGTTGTCCGGGCAGGAGATCGGGCTGACCTTGGATTTGTCGTACCCCGCGAAGTAGGTGTCGGCCGCCGCGGGATCGCCGCAGACCAGCAGCAGCGACCAGGTGAACGTGGTGCCGGTGTGGTTGTCGTCGATCTCCAGGATCTGGCCGTTCTTGTTCAGCTTGCGCGGGTTCGCCTCGTCCGGACCCTGCTTGCCGTCCGCCCCGCGGTTGTCGTTGTTGGTCAGCGCCACGTACACCTTGCCGGTGTAGGGGTTGGCCTCGAAGTCCTCCGGGCGGTCCATCTTGGTGGCGCCCACCTTGTCGGCGGCCAGGCGGGTGAAGACCGCCACCTCTTCCGCGCTCATGCCCTCGACCAGCGACTTGCCCTTGCCGTCCGCGCCGGTCTCCAGCAGCGGGATCCACTGGCCGGTGCCGGTGAAGCCCTTGTCGGACGGCTTGGCGCCGGTGCCGTCGATCTTGTCTGCGTGATCGCCTGCGAGCTTGGCGACGTACAGCGTGCCCGCGTCCAGGATGGTCAAGTTCTGCCGCATGCTCGCCGCGCCCGTGCCCGGCTGGATCTTGCGCGAGGACACGAACTTGTACATGTACTCGAACTTCTCGTCGTCACCGGTGTAGGAGACGACGTCGCCGTTCTTGGTGACGTAGATGGTGGCGGCCTCGTGCTTCACCCGGCCCATCGCGGTGTGCTTGATCGGCGTCGAGTTCGGATCCCACGGGTCCACCTCGATGACGTACCCGAATCGGTTGGCCTCGTTGGGTTCCTGCGCCAGATCGAAACGCTTGTCCGCGCGCTCCCACAGGTTGGTGGTCTTGCCCGCGGCGAAACCGTAGCGCTTCAGCCGCGCCGCGGCGGCCGACTCGGTCACCTTGTCCGCGTTGGCGAAGTAGCCGTGGAAGTTCTCCTCGCCGGACAGCACGGTGCCCCACGGCGTCAGGCCGCCCGAACAGTTGGCGAAGGTGCCGAGCACCTTGGTGCCGGTCGGATCGGCCGAAGTCTTCACGAAGTCGCTGCCCGCGGCCGGACCGGTGAGCTTGAACTCGGTGCTCGCGGTGATCCGGCGGTTGTACTTGCCGAAGGCGGGAACGAGCTTGCCGGAACCGGATTCGCCTTTCACCTCGACCACGGTCAAGCCGTGCGCGGCCATGGTGACCGCGATCTGCTCGTCGGTCGGCGCGTCCTTGTTGTAGCCGCGGAACATGTGCGGGCTGGTGGTGTACTCGTGATTGACCACAAGCAGGTAGCCGTTGGCCTGGCCCTCGATCGGCAGCAGGGCGGCGAAGTCGTTGTTGTAGCCGAACTGCTCGGCCTGCGCGGCGGCGGTCTGCTTGTCGAAGTCGAAGGCGGGCGCGTCGGGGAACAGCGGGTCGCCCCAGCGGATCACGACGGACTGCTCGTAGCCGTCCGGGATCACCACGGCGTCTTCCTTGTTCGGCGCGACGGCGGCGAAGTCGGTGCCGGTTCCGGGCGGCCCCGCGGGCGAGGTGGAGCCCACTGTGGTCGGCTCGCTGTCGTCGCCGCAGGCCGCGAGGACGCCGCCCGCACCCACCGCGAGTACGGCGGCCGCACCGCCCTTGATCAGTCCGCGCCGGTTCAGGGAGCTGACGATGTCACCGAAGTAGGAGCCCGAGGAGGTGTTCGGCGCTTCGTGGAAGCACGCGTTCGCGCACTTGTACTCACATGTCACGGCAGCGCGCGACGACTGTCCGTCGTGCTTCACGAAAAGGGCGAGTGGCTGAAGACTCACGGTGACTCCTGGGTTTTGGCCGATGGCCGCACGGTAAACCATCCGGACAATCCGGAAGGGACGGCAAAGTGAACAACCGCCCAATTAGGTAACCCTCAAATTGCCGGGCCGCCAGACCTGGGAACAAACGAATGCCGCACCGATTCGATGATCTCGAATCGACGCGGCATCGGTGCCGAAAGGCGGCTTCGTCCGGCTCACCCATCAGGCGTTCACCGGAAGGGCGATGACGACCTCGCTTTCGTTCTCGGGAAGGTAGTGCGCCCGCAGTACCCGGCCCACCTGCACGTGGCCGACGCTGGCCGGTGCGAGGAACTTCGTCACCCGGGTCGCGAAGCTCGAGCCATCGGGCCGGGTGACGACGAGTCCGAGTTCGACCTCGGAGTGACCGTCGCGGATGTTGCCGGTGACCGACAGCGACTGCACCACCGCCTGGGTGGCGACGCCGCGCTCGGCGATGTCGAGCTTGTGCCGCGTGGTGATGCCCTTGCGGATCAGGGACTCGTTCATCGCGTGCTGGGCGGCGGACGCGTCGCCGGACAGGTCGACCTCGACCTTGTCGGTCCGGCCGGGCAGGTAACGCACGGGCAGCACCACCCCGGCACGCAGCAGGGCCAGTTCGGTGAGCGGCACGATCATCTTCGCGGAGGAATGGAAGATCTTGCCGTCCGCGCCTTCCACGCTGAACTCGACGTGGACCTGCGGCTGGTCGTTGACGGTGACGCCGGTCTGCCGCACCGACCGGACGGTGCCGAGGCCGGTGAGCCCGTCGCGGAACTCCGCGCTGTTGCGGCCGGTCAGCGCGCTCAGGATGCCTTCGCCGGTGAACGCGAAGACGATGGGGATCAGGGTGAGCGCGATGATCGGCAGCGCCATTTCGACGCCCAGCCAACCCATTCCGGCGGGCTCCCATTCGCTGGTGGGGACGTAGGTGACGGCGTGGTAGACGTAGTAGCCGATCGCGGCGGCGCCGAGGGCGAGGGCGGTCGAACGGATCTTCTTCATAGCATTTCCTTTGTGAGAGTCGAGATTTCACCGCACCCCGTCATCCCGGTGGGTCGGCCGGGATGACGGGGGCGGATCGGAGGGCACGCGGCGATCAGGCGCCGACGATGGACGAGCAGGCGAAGGTGATGTCGAACTTCGACGTCTTCGGCCCGGCCAGCGGATTGGTCAGGTCGGGGGCGCCCACGCCCTCGCCGGTGACCTTGAACGTGTTGCCGTCCTTGACGACCTTGGCGGACCCGCCCGGCATGCCGTTGCCGAAGCCGACCGCGTAGGGCAGGCCGTTGTCGCCGCCCTTGCTGCCCGCGATCGCGACCGCCTGCACGGTGTTCGCGTCGGTGATGGTCGCGCTCACCGAAAGGTTGCCGTAGGCGGAGTTCGCGGTGTCGGTCAGCGCGAGCGCCAGGGTGCCGCCCTGCTTGGCGCAGGTGGTGTCGAACTTCGCATCGAAGGCCTTGCCGTCGACCGAAGCGACCGACTTGCCCGCCGGGGCCGCAGGCTGCGCCGAGGAGGGCGCGGCGGGCGAGCTGCCCTTGCTGTCACCGCATCCGGTGAGCACGCCGACTGCGGCGGCAGCGGCGATAGCGGCGGCGGCGATGCGGAGCGAAGTGGTGTTCATGGTGTGTGTCCTTGTCGTCAGCGGGGCGGCGCCCCTGGTTCTGTTCCTCCGGCTCCCCTGCGGGGCCGTTGAGAAAAAGGTAGGAACGATCCGCGCCCTACCGATCCCAGGTTTTCCGCGTTTGCGCAGGTAGGTGGTGCTGACGAGTGGCACATGGCTGCGGCATTTCGCGAGAAGAGCTCTCCACCATGTGCCGCTGATCTTGATGCTCGATAGACACAACGAAAACGGCCCGGTCCCTGTCCATCTCAGGACAGCGGACCGGGCCGGGGTAATTGCTACTACGGGCGCTCGAACTCGCCGTCGGTCACGCCAGCGGTGAACGCGTCCCACTCGCCGGGGGTGAACACCAGGGCGGGGCCGGTCGGGTTCTTCGAGTCGCGGACGCCGACCTGACCGCCGTCAAGAAACGCCACCTCTACGCATTCCTTGCCTCCCGAGCTGCGGCTGCTCTTGAACCAACGCGCCCCGGACAAATCAACGGTCACTACGAAAACTCCCTTGCTACCCGCCGGAACATGTTCCGGCTAGTCACGGCGTCCAACGCAGCACGTTGGATAGTTGCAGACGCTTCACGGTAACTGTTCACGTCTTCTTCACGCTCAAGGTACAAGTCTCCAGTGAAGTTCTCGACGTAGATCACGGTAGGTTCGGTAACGCCCTCCACATCTGGCGCAAAGTCGAGGATCACGAACGGGCCGATAGGCACGCCGATCGGAATGCCAGCGGTGTACGGCAAGACCCGGATGCTCACGTTGGGTCGAGTACTCATGTCTGCAAGGTGACGCAGCAGCGCCGCCATGGTCGCGCGATCACCGACAATCGTGTGCAGCACCGACTCGTGGAGCACCACATCGATGCGGGTCGGCTTCGTCTTCCTAGTGAGGATGGACTGCCGTTCGATCCGCAGACGGATGCGCCGCTCCTGCTCGTCTTCGGAATCGTGCGGGAAGTAGATGCGGTCCAGTGCGCGGGCGTAGGCGGCCGTCTGCAACAAGCCTGGAACCAGGTCCGGCCGGTAGATCGTCATCTCATGGGCGGATGACTCCATGTCCACGTACATCACGAAGCCATCGGGGATGAGATCACCGAAAGCGTGCCACCAGTTCTTCACATCGGCTTGCTGCGCGAGTCCGACCATGACGGCGGTTCGGTCCGCACTGAAGCCGAGAATCTCGCATAGCTGCTGAACATCCGCCTTCCGCAGCTTGCCTTCTTCGCCGCGCTCGATGCGGCCCAGCTTGCTGATGCTCCACTCCATCAGCTCGGCGACGTCCGCCAGTTTGAGGCCCTGGCCGTTGCGTTGCTCGCGAAGGTATCGACCCAATGCGCGACGCGGTAGCGCTTTTCGGGCCGTGCTTCCTGCCATTCCGTGCTCCTAGACGTGTTCAGTCTGGCGCTCTGTCATTGCCATTTTGGACATCCAACATTGCCAGCATGGCAGTTGCCCTGCATGTTTGGCGTAGTTTTCTGCAAGATCTGAAATGGCAATGCCACTTTGGCTTGCTCATGATGTCCTGGTCAGCGCGCCCAGTAGGAGGTGGAGGAGTCCTCCGCACTCGGACATCGGTAGGGGCACGGGGCTGGGCGCACACCTATCCGTCATTCGATGTGAGCAGAGGTCTTCGATGGACCAACAGGATGCGTTCGGGGACACACCACTGTCCCGATGCATGTTCTATCGCAGGAATTGCGGTTTCAATGCCGTGATCGACCCACCGGAGCTCGGCCGGATCGTGCTGCGCGCCGGATCGGTGTGGGCGGTGACGATGCCGAGCAGGTTGGGCCGAGCGGTGAAAGCGCACATGCAGAACAGCGGCATCGTGCCCGGACCTATTGTCGGACATCCGCGTTCGGGCCGCTGGACATTCCTTGTCCGTCCCGACATCGAAGACGACGACGTCAAGCTGTTCGCTGAGATGTTCCGCAGGGACGTGAGCATCGCGCGAGAGGGAGCCGTCATCGCGCTCCCATCCCCTAGCCGGAACGGCTCCATCCGGCAATGGATTGTCCCGGCTCGCAACGACTTCCTTCCGTCCGGCCTCGCTGTCATCGATGCCGTGCGGGCATGGTCCGAAATGGTGCCGCAGACTGCTACAGCTCCCCGCTACGGCCGGTAGCGCAATGGTGCCTGTCCTCATCGCCTTCGGCGTCGTCGCATGGGTCGCGATCTGTTTCTTCGTGAGCACGGCGCTCCTCGAGTACCGCGTCATCCGTGCGGAAAAGACCTATCTGGACCTGGCCGCAAACCGACCGCTCCCACCCGACGCCGATATCGAGCGCATGTGTGACCTCACCGAGCCCCGCCGCTATCCGTGGGTGCAGGCGGAGCTGATTCCCGCGTGACCACCGCCGCTCCATCTGAAGCGTGACGGCAACACGCACATACTCCGAAGTTCTCTCGCGGCTCCGTGCCGCCGTTCCGTGGGAGGTGCTCAAACCAATGGTCGCCGACGGCGATACCGACACCGAGGCCGCGTCCAGCGGGCCGTGCTACGACACCCACGTCCTCGCCCGGACGCTTTCGTGGTTGGACCACAACAATCCGCACTGGCCGATGCAGAGCTACGAGGCCGCGCGCACGGCCTACCACCATCACCAGGATTGCCCACCCATGACCTGCGCCACGTTCATAGCGGCGCTATACAGAATCAGGAAATCGACTGATACCGAAAGTGATTTCGAACTCCGCCATCAGCGAGTACTCATGCAAGCCACGCGCACGGAAACCGCCGTGCGGCGCAAGCACGAACCGGCCCCCGCCCGCACCCGAGAGCAAGCGTCTCCGCACCCGGAGCAGCCGGACGTACGCCTGGCGGTGGTGGTCGATGGTCACCGCCTGGACTTCGCCGCCTGCCTCACATCCGCACTATGGTTCCTCCAGGAGCAGCACCGGCGACAGTTCGTCGACTCCGTCGAGGTGATCCCCGGCGACACGACCGGCCTACGGCGGTTGCCGAACGAGCGCCTCTACGACGGACCATGAACGCTCAACGCCAACAGGAAGAGGCCCGGCGAATGGCACATGGTGGAGAGGGGTTCTCGGGCTTTGCCGCAACCATGTGCCACTCGTGGTCTTTCGATGGCGTCCAGATGGGGTAGAGCACACGCCATGTCCCTTTGAATGGCGAGGTAGCCGGGCCTTCTGCCCTATGGTTCCGAAGATGGGCGCTGTCCTGGGTGATCTGTTGCCGCTTGCGGTAGGGGTCGCGATCTCACCGATTCCGATCATCGCGGCGATCTTGATGATTCTGTCGGCCCACGCGGGCGGAGCCGGTCGCGGGTTCGCGCTCGGCTGGGTCGTCGGCATCCTCACGGCGACAACGCTTGTGGCGCTGCTGTCCGGGTCGCTGGGTGGTTCGGCTGATCGGCAACCCTCGACGGCGGGCGCATGGATCAAGATCGTGCTCGGGATACTGCTCCTCGCGCTGGCCGTGGCACAGTGGCGGTCGCGCACCGATACCGAGGTACCCGGGTGGATGCGCGCGGTCGACCGACTCACCGTCGCCAGGGCCACGGGACTGGGGATCTTGTTGTCGGCCGTGAACCCGAAGAATCTGCTGCTGTGCCTCTCGGCAGGCGTGATCATCGGCTCCAGCAACACCAGCATCGGCGGCCGAGCGGTCGCCGTCGCCGTCTTCACTCTGCTCGCCGCCTCCAGCGTGCTGGCCGTGATTCTCGGCTACACCCTCGCCGCCGACCGGCTACGCACCCCGCTCGAACGCCTGCGCGATCGGCTCCAGGCCAACAGCCACCTGGTGTTGGCCATCGTGCTGCTCATCATGGGCACCGTCGTCCTCGGCAAGGGTCTGCGCGGCCTCTGATTCCGCCCCCGCTCTACTCCCAGTTCGCGGTGTCTGGGTCGATGTTGTGGGCGCGCGCTGGCGTCGATGATTCGACGGAACCACGTGGCAAGGCCCGCGCGGATGCCGTCGTAGTGGGCGGCGAATCCCGGGTCCGGATATGGCGGGCTCACGCGATCGTCGCAACACTCCCGATTCGGGAGGTTGCGACGATCGCCCCACTCGCACACCCGCTACGCCGATCGGCACTCCTGGCTACTCGGCGCGGCGACTGGTGAAGTCGAAGGGTCCGCCGTCGATGCCCCAGGAGATGACCCGTTCGGGGTGAATTCGGATGATCGCGCGTTCCTGGGAGTGGAACGGTGGCTCCTGGTCATCGAGCGCCTCGGCGGTGCCGCGTACCTCGATGCCGCGAATCACGTATGGCTCCACTGAAACCTGTTGGTCGACGACGAACGAGACCCGGCTGCCCGCCTCGACATTGCGGTACTTTCGACTGGCGCGCATGCGCATGCCGCCGATGTCGATCGTGCCGTCGGCGTTCACCCGATAGCTGGTCGGGTTGTTCTGCACAACGCCGTCGGGCGAGACCGTGGCCAGCCGACCGATCCCGGCCTCCGCGAGGAACTGCTGTTCGTTGATGGTGAAGGTCATGTCGGTTACTCCTTGGTGAATTCGATATCAGATGTGCGCCCGGCGATCAGCTGTGCGTCGCCGGGCGCGGGAAGCGCAAGCTATTGCCTGCCGCGTGGTTCGAGATCAGAACAGGATCAGCGCGGCGCACAGTCCGGCGAGGGCGATGAACTGCAGGGTGACCCGGTACTTCAGAATGCTGTCCCACTTGTCCTGCAGCGCACGGGCATTGGGCGGGATGATGCCGCTTCGCGCAGCGGCGGTCTGCTGGGAATTGATCGGCTTGGCGATGCCGACGTAGAAAGCGAGCCAGGTGAGCAGGGCCGCCACCGTGATCCCCGCCGCGACAGCGGCGCCGATCTGCCCGGCCCACAGCGCGATCAGCAGCGTGAGTACCGCGCTGACCACACCGACCACGCCGACAACCGGCATGCGCCTGTCGCCGTAGTAGTGACCCCAGCCCGCGCTCATGGTCACGGTCGCGTCATCGAGCTTGCGGTAGACCGATCGGGTGATCATGGCCACGGAGACATCGGTGCCATAGACGATGGCATTGGAGACAACGGCGGCGGCGGCGATGATCTGGCCGGTGACGATGAGCATTCTCGGCTCCCTTTCCAAATTCTAGCATTGTTAGGAACTGGAGCAACGGTAACATCCACTCGCTATCTTGTCTAGCTTTGCTAGATTTCAGATCGCTACCGCAGGGTCCCGCTCGGATCAGCAAGCCGCACATGCGCGTTGCGACCGAGCGGACACCGTCGCCCGGCAAGCCGGTCAGCGAACGTCGGCAGGTCTTCGGCCTGCAGGATCCACTGGGGGCTCCTTACGGTCCCGCTCCTCGGCGACCGGGTTGCGGACAGCCCGACCGCGTCGGGGTCGGCGATCGACGGCACCCGACGGGCCCCCACCTCGACGCCGGTGAGCCAACCTGCTGCCCGGCGACGCCGCCGCAGCTCAGGCGGCGGCATCACGGCCGCACACCGGGCGACCCGCAGAGAGCACTCCTATGCCGCATACCGCGCGATGCGATGGAACAAAAATGGCCGTTTCCGGCCCGACCTGGATTCGGCGCACCGGAAACGGAAAACCGCGGCTCGCCGAAACCGCGAATCGGGTCACCACCCGTGTGCGGAACTACGCGACGAAATCCGGAATGTCAGAGTCTTCGGAGGCAATAGTTCTGGGCATGACTCGGTTCAAATACGCGCGGGCCGGGCCAGGAATGACGACTCCCGGATCGGCCCCGCTCACCACGGCAGAGCTCTACCGGGTCCACTGGTCGATCAACACCGCCAGACGGGCATCCCGTTGAGCCGGTCGCAGACGTCCGCCGCGATCCAGGGTCGCCAAGCCGTGCAGGGCGCTCCAGCCGACCTCGGTGAAGGTCTCCGGATCGTGCTCGCCCGCGAACGGTGAGAAGGCGGCGAACATGACGGCGAACGCGTCCCGCAGCGGCTGCGAGGCATTCTCGCCGAACGCGAGGTTCACCTTCATCAGGAACATCGCGTCGTAGAGCGCGGGCCGCGCGGCCGCGAACTCGAGGTAGGACCGCGCCACCGCCGCCAACGCCGCGCGCGGCTCGCCGCCCGCGGACTCCAACGCCGCGCGGCTCCACGCGGCCATCTCCGCGATACCGTCCTCGGCGACCGCCGACACGATCTCGTCCTTACCCGCGAAATGCGAATACAGCACAGGCTGGCTGTATTCGATCCGTTCCGCCAACCTGCGCACAGTCACCGCGTCCCACCCCTGCGACTCGGCCAACTCCCGAGCGGTGTCGATGATCAGCCGGTGCCGCTCGGCGCGTTCGCGTTCTCGTCGCGTCTGGATCCCCATAGCCCAACTATAGCATCGCTTGACAATCTAGTGTCACTAGATTCCGCTGGCGGCGCACACGTCGAGTCGGCCCCTATCTCACCTGCCCTGGTTAGCGACGAACGCCTGTACGGCATCGAGAAATTCCGGGCCGCCCATGGCGTATCCGCCGATGGTTCCACCGATCAGCGCGCCGATGGGGATGCTGACTCCCCACACCAGGATCACGCACGCTCCGAGGAGCCCGCCCACGATGGCACCGGCGACGACGCCGGGCAGGTTCTTGTTGATCTGTTCCTTGAGCCGGTCGTAGGAGCTGATGTCCTTCAGTTGCGCGGTATCTTCTGCGGTCGGTGTCGAGGTCAGGGTGCGGCCGTCCGCGCCGATGTGCTGCGCGATCGCGATCGAATGCCCGTCGACGGCGTACTGTTGCGGCACCTCGGTCAGGGCCGCTCCGTCGCCGGACTCGAGCACCACCGCACCGTTCTGTGCGATCTCGAACCTGCCGTTCTCGACGGTAGTGGTAACGACGCCGTCAACTGGCGAAACGGTGATCTGGTAGTCGATTCCGTGATCCACACCGGAAGTTGTGTACCCCGCAGTCGGCTGCTCCGTTACGGCCGGCTCCGCATGGGCGGTCGCCGCGGTGATACCCACGGCCGAGACGACCAGGAAAACGGCAGCGGTGATCTTCTCGAACTTCATCTTCGAATCCCTCCACTCAGCTGCCCCCGATGGGCGGACCGAGTCAGACCTTAGGCCCCGGATTCAATGGTGTGTGGTAAGCCACACCCAGTTCGAAGTCACACCACTTCGAGACAGAACCTAACCGCGATAAATCTCGACGTAAGCGTTGGTCGCCACCGCCACCACACCGGGACCCATTCCCGTGCATCCCGTGGTGACGCGCTGGCCGCTCGGCGTGAAGGGGTAGCTGAGCGCTTGGTAGGAGCCGACACCATACTGCGGGAACGGCCCGCTGGCGTAGAGGCCGAAGCAGTCGACATGCAAGACGTAGTTGCTTCCTCCGTCGGGTTGGCAAGTCGCCGACGCACCGAAAAGGTCTCGCTCGACGACGCAATCCTGCGGCGCCGCTTGGGCGGTCCCGGAACCGACAATTGCGACGAATGCCAAACCTGAAACACCGGCCGCCGCGACGCGTACAGCGGTGGTAAACACTTTCTTCATAGAATCTCCTCCTGTTCAGGGTTCTCTTCGGCCGTCAGCGGCTGGATGTTACGACTGGCAGATCTGAAACCGACAGTGAACGTGGATAATTCGGCTTCGGATACGAAACGTCCGTTCCTGGTGGTGACGGGTTAACTCGGAGCACTTGAAGAGATAAGTACTCCGCACAGGTAGCAGCGCGACTGCTTGCGGCGCCGGTTCGTAAACGACCGACGCCGAGGAATCCGTCGTGAGGTTGCCGTGAACCCGTCGGGACGAGAGTCGCGGCAATACACTGCACGCATGCGACGACCGCGCGCCATGGTGCTCGATGAGGTGTGGCGCAGGCTCGAGGGTGTCGAACCGCTGAGCGGCCCGCACGGGGGTCCGCTGCGGCGGACGGTGAAGCTCGTGCTCGATCCATTGGTGATCCGGCCCGTGCAGCATCCGTTGTGCGCGGGGCCGATCCTGACGGCGGATGGCGCGGTGTTGTTGGAGGCGCGCATTCAGGCGGCGGCCGATGTACTGCGTGCGACGGCGGCCTGGTTCACGGTGCTCAAGCAGGTGCGGCGGACGCTGCGGATCACGGAGGGGCACCCGCAGGACCTGTATTTCCAGCGCTGTTTCGAGCTGGCGACCACCTCGGGTATGCCGGATCCGGCGCGGGCGCGCGGAGTCGCGGAGGACGCACTGCGCGAGATCCACGAGTACACCGCCGGACGCACCACGCAGGCGCTGAAGGAATACCTCATCGACCGCGAGCGGGAACGGCAGCTGGCCGGTCTGCTCGAGCTGGCCTGGCGGCGGCGTCCGCTCACCGGCCCGCCGGGCGGTGACCACGACGCGGAGGTGGACGAGCTGCTGGAAGCCTGTGCGGCCGCACGACTCGGTGCAGACGCCGACGGACAGGAGACCCTGGACCGGCTGATCGCCGCCCACGCGGGTACGCACACGGGGATCCGGCTGTGGCAGGACGCGTCCGCTCAGGAACTCGGGTTGACCACGCATCCGGTGCCGCCGCGCCCCTCGATCGGTTCTTCGGCCTCGAAATCGACCCTCGGGCTCCCGTTCGATCGCACCGTGTACGAGCGGGTGTTCACCGTGCTTCAGGCATCCACCGAGCGCGCGGAGCTGCCGCCGATCCCCGAGCTGGTCGACGCCGAGATCGCGCGGAGTTGTGCACCGTGGGCGCTGCTGGACGAGTCGCTGCGCGTAACAGCGACGGCGGGGACCGCGCTGGCGACCGGTTTGGCGCCCATCGAGCACCGTCGTGAACAGTCGACGGGCCGACCGCGTCTACGTCTGGCCGAAACAAAGACGGAAACAACGCAATCCACGGCGCATCAGGTGGTGAACAGCCGCTGGCAGCGGGAAGCATACGTGTTGCAGGCGCGGCGGCTGGTGGTGTCCGCCGAGTGGCCCACCGGTCCGCTGGCCGCCATCGCCGCCGAGCTGATCACGCCGTGGCAGCCGTACCTGCGGCGCTTGTGGGTCCGGTTGCACGGCAGAGATGTCCGGGAGTTCGCCGTCCACGATCCGGACGAGCTGTGGGATCTGCTCGACGGTGTGGCGCGTTCGGTGATCCTGGACCATCGCACGCGGGTCAAGCGGGCGCTGAGCGTGCGGGCGAACGCGGGCGAGCCGGACGCGGCGGAAACGAAGGCGAGCTGATGACGACCGTACGCATCCGCCGCCGCGACGGCCTGTGGATCATCGCGCCGGACGACGCTCCGACCGTCGTGGACGGCGCGGCCGCGGTGGACGTGCTCGTGCTCGAGGTGGCGGGCGGACATCTGACGTGGAGCCTGCTCAGCGGGCAGACGACCCCGGCCGCGGTGCTCGACGACCTCGACCTCGCACAGGAGTGGATCTGGGCGGTGTACGGCCCAGAGGTGGCCATCGCTCTCGACGAAACGAGCGGCAGCGAACGGGAATACACCGCCGAGCCCGCACTGCCCGACCTCGCCGCGCGCGCTTGGCGGCTCGGCTACGCCCGCTGGGCGGCACGCTGGTGGCCCGCGTCGACTCTGGACGGCATCGCCCCGCTGGACGAAGACCTGCTGGAAGACGAGATAGCCACGCTGATCGAGGAATGCGATCTGATCGTCGACGGCGCCGACGCGGCTCTCGAAGATCGCACGGCCGCAATGACACTCGGCCGCGCTGAGGACTACGCGCTCGCTGCCGGACCGGCCACCATCGCCGCGCCCGGCGCTCTCGTCCTGGCCAGGGGCAGCGCGGGCTGGGACTGGCATCGCTGCCCGCCGGGCCTGCTCGACGCCTCGGAACGCGCCGTGTCCTGGGAGGTGGTTCGCGCGGCGGGGACCACGATAGTGCGGGTGAGCGCGGTCGCCGCCCCACTTTCGCCAACGGACATACCGCCGCACCTGCATCCCAGGGCCGGAATTCGCACTCAGGCAGACGCCGCAGACCTGCCGCTGGTCCGCGACGGCGAGCTCTGGCGGGCCGAGAGCACGGCCCCGGCCGGAGCGGAAGCGGGCGTGACCGTGCACATCTACGTCCCGGGCGTCGGCGTGGACGAACAGGAGCCGGACGCGGCGACCCGCCGAGCGCGGATTCGCGACCTGGTCACAACGCGGCTGCACCGCGCGGACGAAGCATCCGGCAACCCCGCCGACTCACTCCTGCTGGCGGAAATCGCCGCCGCCGCACCGGATTCGGACTTCTGATATGCCCGAGGCGACTCCGGACGACGGCCGGGAACTGCTCGCCGCGGGCGCCGCCGCATACACCCGCGGTGACCCCGCCGAGGCGAAACGCCTGTTCGAGGACGCCGCTGAACGAACAACCGGCGATATCCGGCTCGGCGCGATCATCAACGCCGCGAGCATGGCCGACGAACTCGGCGACCACGCCGCCTCGCTCGCCCTCTACCGCTCGGCGTTGGCCGAGATGCCCGAACACGCACCGCGATTGCGCCCGAATGCCCTGGTCAACATGTCGCAAGCGCTCCAGCATCTTGGCGATCTCGACGCGGCGCAGGCGGCGCTGGAGCAAGCACGCGCCTTGCTCGCCGACAACACCGACACCGATCTCGGTGTGCTGCGCGTGGCCTGCCTGCTCTCCCTGACCGCCGTCGCACTACACCGGCAGAACTGGGCCTATGCCGCCGAGATCGCCACCGAATCACTGGACGCGGCAAGGCGTTTCGCGCCGCAACTGGCCGGCCATCCGCTGATGAACCTTGCCGCCACCTACTTCGAGACCGGACGCCGCGACCTGGCCGTCGATTTCACGCGGCAAGCGCTCGCCGCGTTCGAGTCCGCGGGCGACCGCAACTCGGTCGCCGAGACCGAACAGAATCTCGCCACCATGCTCGTCCGCCTCGAGCGGTACGACGAGGCCGAGGCGCCGCTGCGATCCAGTCAGGCCTATTTCGAGCAGGCCGGGCTGGGGTATCGGGCCGGAGTCGGACTCAAGACCATGGGATTTCTCGCCGAGGGCCGCGGCGATCTGGCGGACGCCCAGGATCTCTACGGGCGGAGCCTCTCGTATTTCGTCACCTCTGGCGCCGTACTGGACGCCGCCGACCTGCGTATTCGCTCCGCCACCGTGGCGTTCAAGTCCGGACGGGCCGGAGAGTGCGAGGAATTGCTCGCCGCCGCGTTCGCGGTCTATGCCGAGCGTGGCCTCGGCCTGCACTGCGCCCAGCTCGATTTCTGGCACGCGACGCTGCTGGAAGGCGCGATCGACGCGTCCGAGTCGCCGCCCGCGGAGTTGCTCGGGCGCGCTGTGGGGATCGCCGTTCCCGCCGCCCTGGCTATCGACGCCGTGCGCCACACCTTGCCGAACGGTACTCAGCGCGAGCAGTGGAACCGGCAGATCGCCGACCCCGCGATGCGGCTGGCGTTCCGCTTCGCCTACCTTTCCGGCAACGGTGTACTCGTCGCCGACTTGGTCGAAACGCAGTGCGCTGGGGCAGCTTTGGCGCTCGATCGCACCGAACGGGCGACTCCCACACGACTTCCGCTCGACCTGCTCGACCCGCCGGAGGACTGCACCGATCATCCCGGCAACGCCGCCCTGCAACTGGGCGCCGCCTTGGCGGAGGTCGCGGCCGGAGCGGGTCTGCCGATCGCTCCGCCACCACGCCTGGCACTTGCCGCGGAAGGCCGAATCGCGCTCGCGCCGTTCATCGCCGCCGCCGAACAGCGCTACGGCCGGGTGATCCGCGACGATCGGGTGCTGACGGTATGACGCGACCGACGGTGCTGGTCCGCATGGCGGACGCGGGAGACATCTACGTGTCGTGGCGATGGGTCGACCACAGCGCGCCTCGCGGCGCGGGAGTGCTCCCGGAAGACGCGGCGATGCGGGCGGTCGGACTGCTCGCCGACGCGCTGCCGCGTCCCGCCGAGCCCGGCGGTCTCGAGCGGGCGCTCACCACCGGCGCGTTCGCCGACTACGAGCGGGAATATGCCGTCGCACAGGCGCTTTCGCGAGCGCTGTTGCCTCATGGCCTGGCCACACAGCTCTACGAGCTGTGGCAGCGCGGCGTGCGCCCGCATATCCGGCTGCAACCGTCACCGCGTGTCGCCCAGGTGCCGTGGGAACTCATCGCGCCGGATCGCGACGTCCGGCTGATCGACATCGCCGACGTCAGCCTGCTCGCGCCTGCCAGCGTCGTGCAAGCGCCCGGACGGGTCGCCCGCACCTGGACCGAGGCCGCCGCGCGGCCGGTCGTCGCGGTGCTGGATCCGCGCATTCCCGGCTTCCGCGCCGATTCGACGCTCGGCTCGGTGCTGGGCCGGATGACCGCTGAAGCCCCGCTCGCACAACGAATGGCGATTTACACCGCGAAGGACCGCTTGCGCCCCGCGGTAGCGAACCCGGTCGAGGCCTTCCGGCGCACGGATGTCGATCGCGACTGGCTCGGCTCCGTCCTGCGCGCGGGCGCGAGCCGCTTGCTCTACGTCGGGCACGTCACCGCCGCCGCGCCCGAATCGGGCCGCAGTGAGGACGCCGAACTGCATCTCGCCTGCACCGCCGATGCCGTCGGCTTCGCGGAACCGTCCCGCACCCACCGGCCGCTCTCGGCCAAAGACCTCCTACTCGGAACGCACACCATCGAATCGGAACCTGTTGCCGGGCAACGACTGTGGCCGATGCCGAGCCGGGTCGCGCTGATCGCCTGTGAGAGCGGCGGCGACCTGCGGTTCAGCGAAGCGCTCGGCTTGACCGCCGCGATGATCACCGGCGGCGCGGAACTGGTCACCGCCAGCCGGTGGCCGCTGCCCACCGATTTCGCCTTTCAGCGCATCGCGGGCGCACCGGCGCAGGCCCATCCGCTCCAGGAGACGATCTGCGCCATCGACGAGGCGCACGAGCGACCCGACCCCGTGACCGCCATCGCCGAATGGCAGCGCGACCGGCTCACCGCATGGCGCGACACCGGCCGGATCGAGCATTCCCCGGTGCTCTGGGCGGCCTTCGCCACCGTGTGCGCCTAACTCGGGCAAACCATCCCGCGCGGTCTCCATATACCGGTCTACGTGCAGCGATGCCGCGAGAAACGCGCGAAAATGGGTAACGCAACTAGTGCGCAAACCGACACTCAGCTTCGAACGTGTGGATAAGCTCGAACGCCGTCACCCATCACGATTCGCGATCAGGAGAACCAGCAACACCAGTCGGATGACCGCCTCGACCGGCCTCTGAGGAGCCCACCAATGCGCTACTACGCCGTCTACGACAACGACGGAAACCTCGCCACCATCCTCGGACAACCCGACGACGCGCCGCCGCTGCGCCCCGCCGCCTTCCACCGGGGCCAACGGCTCACCGAATTGGCTCTACCGGAAGGGGCCGTGGACCCCGCCGACCCCGATAATCTGTCCGCCCTGCTCGACCTGGTCGCCGACCGGCGAGTCGACGCGGCCGACACGAGCGCCCGCCGCTAGTCCGGCGCTCGTCAGGCCCGCGTGAGGGCGACCACGGGGATGACCCGGGACGTCTGCATCTCGTGTTCGGCGAAGAACGGGTAGGTGTTCTTCAGCATCGCCCAGGTGCGGGCACGGTCGTCGCCGGTCAGCGGGGCGGCCAGCGCCGGATAGCTCTCCTCGCCCACTTCGACGGTGACGCGCGGGTTCTCCCGCAGGTTCGCGTACCAGTCGGGGTCTTTCGGCGCACCGATGTTGGAAGCGACGACGAGCAGGCGGTCGCCGTCGTGGTGGAACATCAGCGGGGTGGTGTACGGGGCGCCGGTTCTGCGGCCGATCGTGGTCAGCAAGATCAGACGGTCGTGTTGCATACCCTCGATCTCGCCGCCAGCTCGGAATTGGGCGATGGTTCGCCGATTGACTTCCTTGACGTCCACGGTTCACCTCCCTTGCTGTCGGTGGACGAGACTCAGCTTTCCCTCCGTCCGCACACCGTGTGCGGGGAACGGCGGAACAAACAGCGCCGCCGAGGCATTCACCCGCGATGGGCGAGCAGGTGCTGGATCAGCAGGCGGGTCAGCGCCTCGGGCGCCTCTTCCGGAACCCAGTGCGAGACGTCCTCGAGCATCTCGAATCGGTACGGGCCGGAGACGTACTTTCCGGTGGCCAGCGCCGCGGTGGATCCGAAGCTCGCGTCCTCGGTGCCCCATACGTACAAGGTGGGAACGCACGCCGGGCCGGTCGGACCGGCGAGGTCCATGGCGCGATACCAGTTCAACGCGGCGGTGAGCGCGCCGGGCTGCGACAACCGGCCCACGTAATCCTCGACGCGTTCCTCCGGGATCTTCCACTCGAAGATCCGGCGCAGTGCGGCGGCGTCGTCGGCGAGCAAAGCCCGCTCCGCGGTGCGCGGCTGCCGAAGGGCGATCACATGGTGGGACCGCAACGCTTGATCCTCGTCCTCGGCTATCGCCCGCTGGAGCGCGGAAGGATGCGGATGCGACACCGCGCTGAACGTGCGGACGCGCTCCGGCAGCTCCGCCGCCATTGCCCATCCGACCCGCGCGCCGCAGCCGTGGCCGATCAGGTCGAAGCGCTCCCACCCCAGCGCGTCGGCTATCGCGACCACGTCGCCGACCAGTTCCTCGAGCCGATAGTCGGCGGCTCGCTCCGGCCGCACTCCCGGCGAGTACCCGCGCTGGTCGGGCGCGACCGCGCGGCACCCGCCGCCGCCGAGCACGCGGAGCTGGAACTCCCACTCCCGTGCGCCTTGGGGGAACTCGTGCAGCAGCAGCACTTCCCGTCCGCCGGGAGCGCCGGCGGCCAGTACGTCGAAGGTTCCCACCCCGGTACGAATCTCGAGTTCTTCGATCACCCGCCCGACTCTAGAACCGGAGACCGACGCGAATCAGTGCTCGTCGAAGTGACCGTCGTGGGCGGCGTGACGATGGCCGTCGTGCAGGTAGTCGACGTGGTCGCCGTGCTGGACGGCCTCGTGGCCGCAGTTCGGACCGTGCCGGTGCGGGTGATCGCGGCACTCGCAGTGCTCGGACCGCTCGCATTCGTCGTAGTGACCCGCGTGTTCGCGATGCAGATGACCATCGTGGGCGTAGTCGATGTGATCGCCGTGCTGGAACGCCGTGTGCCCGCAGTCCGGGCCGTGCACATGATCGTGGCCGGTGTGCTGGGCGTGTGCTGTGGTCATCGAATTTCCCTCTTTCCTCGCGCGGATAGCTGGAATCGTGATGACAAATACATTAGCAGATGCGCATCAATGAAAGTTGCCACGAATGCGCTATCGACTCAGAGCACCTGGGCGAGGAACCTCTGCAAACGCGGGGTCCGCGCGTCGTCGAACAAAGCGTCGGGCGTGCCGGTCTCCACGACCTGCCCCTGATCCATGAACACCACGCTGTCGGACACCGTGCGGGCGAAGCCCATCTCATGGGTGACCACGACCATCGACATGCCGCCGGAGGCGAGGTCGGTCATCAGACCGAGCACGCCCTTCACCAGCTCGGGATCCAGCGCCGAGGTGGCCTCGTCGAAGAACATGAGCTCCGGTTGCATCGCCAGCGCCCGTGCTATGGCCACGCGCTGCTGCTGCCCGCCGGACAGGTTCCCGGGACGGGAATCGGCCTTGTCGGCCAGACCGACGATCTCCAATTGCTCGACGGCCAGTGCCCGCGCCTGATCCTTGGACAGGCCGCGCAGCTTGCGCGGGCCCAGCGCGACGTTCTCCGCGACGGTCTTGTGCGGGAAAAGATTGAAATGCTGGAACACCATGCCGATGCGCTGCCGCAGCCGGTCCGGATTCTCGGTGAGCACGGACTTGCCGTCCAGCAGCACGTCACCCTGGTCGGGCTCGTACAACCGGTTCAGCACGCGCAGCAGGGTCGACTTGCCCGACCCGGACGGCCCGA
This sequence comes from Nocardia sp. NPDC004260, assembly GCF_053603155.1. NCBI lineage: Bacteria > Bacillati > Actinomycetota > Actinomycetes > Mycobacteriales > Nocardiaceae > Nocardia > Nocardia sp. NPDC004260. Next base: position 34,365 of record NZ_JBSGEZ010000009.1, read on the forward strand.
TGACGGTGACGGTCTTGCCCGCGTCGACGTGGATGTCGATCCCGCGCAGCACGTGGTTGTGCCCGAGCGTCAGATGCAGTCCGGTGCCGGTGAGGGAGGCACTCATCTATCCGCGCCCTTCCGTGATCGTGGCCGCCTCCACCTGGTCGATCGGCCGGTCGGGTCGGCCGGTCCGCATCCGGCGGTCGATGTAGTTCACCAGGTGGGTGAGCGGGATGGTGAGCAGCAGATAGACCAGACCGGCGGCCACCAGCGGCGAGAGATTGCCGGTCTGCGCGTTGAGATCGCGGCCGACGGCGAACAGCTCGCGCTGGGTGGCGAGCAGGCCGAGGAAATAGATCAGCGAGGAATCCTTGATGAGGGCGATGAACTGGTTCATCAGGGCCGGGAGCACCCGGCGCACACCCTGCGGGATCACCACCAGCGTCATCGCCTGGCGGTAACCGAAACCGATGGCGCGCGCCGCCTCCAACTGCCCGGCCTCGACCGATTGGATGCCGGAGCGGAAGATCTCACCGATGTAGGCCGAGGCGAGCAACGCCAGCGCGACCGCACCGAGCCAGTACGGGTTGTTGCCGGTGAGGTTGCGCACCACCGGCCCGACGCCGAGACCGATCAGCAGGATGATCACCACGGCGGGCAAACCGCGGAAGATATCGGTGTAAACCCGCGCGGGCCAGCGCAACCAGCGGGTCCGCGAAATACCGGCGACCGCGAGCAGCATGCCGATCACGGTGCCGAGCGCCCCCGAGACCAGAGCGAGAATCAAGGTATTCGGCAGGCCGGTCTTCAACAGATCGGGAAATGCCTTGCGGTACAGCGACCAGTCGAAGAACGTCTCCCGCAACTGCTGCACCGTGGATTTCGGCGCGTTCTGCTCCGTCTCGTCTTTTTTCTTGCCCGCCGCGAGTGCCGCGAAGTCGGGCAGCTGCGGCGCGGGCGCGGCCCGCGAGCCCGGCTTCCAGCCCGGCGGCAGTTCCCGTGGCACCCAGTCGGTGTAGAGCTTGGCGTAGGTCCCGTCCGCGATCACCGCGTCCAGGCCGCTGTTGAGCGCGTCGATCAGCGGCTGGTTGTTCTTGGCGACCGCGTAGCCGACGAAGTTGTCCAGGCTGAAGGTGTTCTGCGACACGGATGTTCCGTCGCCCGGCTTGATCGCGCCTTCCGCTTGAGCGGACGGCGCCACCCAGGCGTCCACTTGGCCGGACTTCAAGTTGGCGTAGGCGGTGTTGTAGTCGGGAAACTTCACCGGGTCCAGATGCAGCTGGTTCACGACGAACTCGTCCTGCACGGTGCCCTGCACCACCGCGATCCGTGTGCTCCGGTTCAGGTCGGCGAACCCCTTGATGGCGCTGCCGCTCGGCACCACAAGGGAGAAGTAGCCGAAGTCGTAGCCGTTGGTGAAGCCGACCAGCTGGCGGCGCGCGTCGGTGGTGGTGATGTTGGACGAGCCCACGTCGAAGCGGCCGCCGGACACCTGGGCGAGCAGCCCGGCGAACTCGGTGCCGGAGAACTCCACCTGGAGGCCGAGCTTCGCGCCGATCGCCTTCAGCAGCTCGTTGTCGAAGCCGGTGAACGTGCCCTGCCGGTCGACGCAGATGCTCGGCGGCGCGTCCGAGAGCGTGCCGACGCTGAGCTTGCCGGGCGTGATCAAGCCGAGCTTCGAGACGTCGATCGAGGTCAGCGGCGCGGTGGTCGCGGTGGTGTAGCGGTCGCTGCCCGCGGCGGCCGAAGAGGACAGGTTGGTCGGCGCGGCGGAGGCGGCGGCCGGGCCGGGCGGTGCGCAGAGGTTGCGCCCGGTGCTCGCGTCGTCGGAGCCGGAACCGCACGCCGTCGCGCTGAGACCGACGGCAAGCAATATCACGGCGATCAACGCACGAGACCGAACAGCGGGCAGAACAGCCATGACGGACAACCTTAACTGCGGAATTCTGCTAACCCACAGCTACCCCAAGGCCGGAATTGCCGGAATCCATGCCGCCACGGCGGTCCAGAGTTCCGATCACGGTGATTCGAACTCCACACCGCCCTCGCGCAACAGTCGCCGGGCGATCCGGATCAGGCCAGCCCGCTCACCGGTTCCGGGTTGACCTCGTCGCGCCATCGCACGGCCTTCGCGACCTCGCTCAGGTCGTAATCCGGTCCGCTGGACCCGATGGTGAAGGTGGTCACCCCCGCCTCGACGAAAGCGGGCGCCTTCTCCAGTCCCGGCCACTGCACCGAACGCTCGATGCGCGCTTGATCGGTGCCGACGGCGGCGCAGTGCTCGGCGAGCACTTTGTTCTTGCGCGCGAGCACGTCCAGGTCGGCGAAGGTGTGCCACATGTCGGCGTACTGCGCGACCAGCCGCAAGGTCTTCTTCTCGCCACCGCCGCCGATCAGGATCGGCAGGTCGCGAGTCGGGCGCGGATTGAGCTTCGGCAGCCGGGCGCTGATCCGGGCGAGGGCCTCCTTCAGCAACTCGAGCCTGCTGCCCGGGGTGCCGAATTCGTAGCCGTACTCGTCGTAGTCCTTCTCGAACCAGCCCGCGCCGATGCCGAGGATGAGCCGCCCGCCGCTGATGTGGTCGACGGTGCGCGCCATATCGGCCAGCAGATCCGGATTGCGGTAGCCGCCGCCGGTGACCAGCGCGCCGATCTCCACCCGTTCGGTCTGCTCGGCGAACGCGCCCAGCATCGTCCAGCACTCGAAGTGCGCGCCGTCCGGATCGCCGGTGAGCGGGAAGAAGTGGTCCCAGTTGAACACGATGTCGACGCCGGCGTCCTCGCACCGCAACACCGCGTCACGGATGAGCCGGTACTCCGGCGCGTGCTGCGGTTGTAGCTGAACTCCGATACGAACTGGACGACTCATGGCATTACTCCTCGTCGCTCGGCCCGCCCCCGCCCCGAGGCTACCGGCGCGGTGGGGTTCCCGCAGGTAGCCGGACGATGCTTCCGACGCATCCGGCGCGGGCTAGGTTGAGACCCGAGAGCCCGGCGAAGGGAGGTGTCGGAGTGGCCGACGGCGAGAATGAAGTGGTTCGCGCGGTCGTCTCGACGATGCTGCGCGGTCGCGATCAGCTGATCGCCGAACTGTCGGCGGTGATGCGCGCGCAAGTCTCGGCGCTCGACCTGGATACCCGGCTGCGGGGCCTGTTCGAGGCGGGCACCACCGACAATCTGATGTCCGTCCTCGACTTCGTCCAGAACGACGCCGCCGAGCACGACGTGCACACCCCGGCGCGGGCGCTGGTGTACGCGCGCACGCTCGCGCAGCGCGACGTCCCGCTGTCGGCACTGATGCGGGCGTACCGGGTGGGGCAAGCCGGGTTCCTCGACATCGCGATGCGCTACGCGGTGGAACTGGGTGGCTCCGAGAGCGCGGCGGCGATCATCCGGATCGTCCATCGCTCCGCGGTGTACATCGACCGGGTGTGCGAGCACGTCGGCGTCGCCTACGAGCAGGAACGCGACCGGTGGGTGGGCAGTCGCGGCGGCCTGCGTCAGGAATGGGTGGCGCGGGTGCTCGACGGCTCGGCCGACGACATCGGCCAGGCCGAGCAAGTGCTGGACTATCCCTTGTCGGGCCGGCACGTCGCGGTGAACGCCTGGACCGAACCGCAGCTGTCCGCACGGGCCGCGGTGGATGTCCTGGACGCCGGGCGCGCCGCGCTGGCTCCGCTGCTCGGCCATCCCCGCCGGGCGCTGCTGGTGCCGACCGACGAACGCGAAGTGCGGCTGTGGTTCTCGATCGCGCGGGACACGACCATCGATGCCGAGGCCATCGAGCGTGCCCTGTCGGCACTGGCGTTGCCGGTGCGCGTGGCGGTGGGCGGGCGCGGCTCCGGCGTCGCGGGATTCCGCCGCAGCCTGCGGCAAGCCGACCGGGTGCGCGAACTCGTGCTGCTGGCCGGTCCCGACGCGCCCCGCGCGGTGTCGCACGACCAGGTGGCGGCCGTCGCGCTGCTGGGCGGCGACATCGAGGAACTGCGCCAGTACGTGGCCGACTGCCTGGGTGAACTCGCGACCGGCAATCAGCGCAATCTCTGGCTGCGCGAAACCCTGCGCGTCTTCCTGGCCAACAACCGCAGCTACGCCGCGGCCGCGCAGGAGTTGGCCGTGCACCGCAATACCGTCCAGTACCGGGTGCGGCAGGCACTCCACCTGACCGGCCACGACTTCGACGATCACGATCGCACGCTGCACCTGCATCTGGCGTTGCAGGCCGCCCGCTGGTTCGGACCGGCGGTGCTGCAACCGTGCCCGGCGGCCTGAGCCGCGTCCTTCTGTGCGCTGCGCACGAAAGTTGTACGAAGATTCAGCGCTGGAGAATATGGCCTACCTCACATATCGGTTCGTACGATTCCTACGAATGCGCAGCTCAGATGAGGAGAAATCGCTGTGTCAACGCTGGAAACCGTGCGCGGGCCGATCGATTCCGCCGAGCTCGGAGTGACACTCATGCACGAGCACGTCTTCGTGCTGACCGGGGACGTCCAGCAGAACTACCCGGCCGAATGGGGCTCCGAGGACGAACGCATCGCCGATGCCGTGCGACGGTTGCGGGTCGCCTACTACGCCGGGGTGCGGACGATCATCGACCCGACGGTGGTCGGGCTGGGCCGCTACATCCCACGGATCCAGCGGATCGCCGAGCAGGTGCCGCTGAATCTGGTGGTCGCCACCGGCATCTACACCTACGGGGATGTCCCGTTCTTCTTCCACTACCGCGGCCCTGCGTTGAACGAGATCGTCGGCGCGCAGGTCCCCGACCCGATGGTCGACATGTTCGTCGGCGACATCCGCGACGGCATCGCGGGCACCGGGGTCAAGGCGGGCATGCTCAAGTGCGCGATCGACAAGCAAGGGCTCACCGCGGGCGTCGAACGCGTCATGCGCGCGGTCGCCAAGGCCCATCTCGAGACCGGCGTGCCGATCACGGTGCACACCCATCCGGAGTCGCGCGCCGGGCTCGACGTGAAGCGTGTGATGTGCGACGAGGAAGGCGTCGACCCGGGTCGCATCGTACTCGGGCACAGCGGCGACACCACCGACTGCGATCACCTCGCCGAACTCGCCGACGCCGGCTTCGTGCTCGGCATGGACCGCTTCGGCATCAACCTCGACACCACCTTCGAAGCCCGCGCCGACACCCTGATAGAGATGGTCCGCCGCGGCTACACCGACCGGATGGTGCTGTCCCAGGACGCGAGCTGCTACATCGACTGGATCGAGCCCGCCGCCATGGCCGCCCTGCCGCAGTGGCACTACACCCACCTGTTCGACGACGTGTTCCCCTACGTGCTCGAACGCGGCGTCGCGGAGGAGCAGATCGACACCATGCTGGTCGACGTCCCGCGCGCGTTCTTCGAGGCGCGCACCCGCTGACGTGGCTCGTCGCCGTCCCGCCCGATAGGATCGCCGCACCCTTACTCGGATCGTCCGGCACGTTCCTGCCGGGATGGGATGTGAATTCGTCATGGCCACTGTGACCTTCGACAACGCGACGCGGCTCTACCCCGGATCCGCCAAACCCGCGGTGGATCGGCTGAACCTGGAGATCGAGGACGGCGAGTTCCTCGTCCTGGTCGGTCCCTCCGGGTGCGGGAAATCGACCTCGTTGCGCATGCTCGCCGGGCTGGAGGAGGTCAACGGCGGACGCATCCTGATCGGCGAGAACGATGTCACGCACGCCGAGCCGAAGGAACGCGATATCGCCATGGTGTTCCAGAACTACGCGCTCTACCCGCACATGACCGTCGCGGAGAACATGGGCTTCGCGCTGAAGCTGGCCAAGGCGGCCAAGGCGGAGAAGGAGAAGCGGGTCCTGGAGGCGGCCAAGCTGCTGGATCTGGAGCCCTTCCTGGATCGCAAGCCGAAGGCGCTGTCCGGCGGCCAGCGTCAGCGGGTGGCGATGGGCCGCGCGATCGTGCGCCAGCCGCAGGTGTTCTTGATGGACGAGCCGCTGTCCAACCTGGACGCCAAGCTGCGCGTGCAGACCCGCACCCAGATCGCGCAGTTGCAGCGCAGGCTCGGCACCACCACGGTGTACGTCACCCACGACCAGGTCGAGGCGATGACCATGGGCGATCGGGTCGCCGTGCTGAAGGACGGCCTGTTGCAGCAGTGCGCCACTCCGCGCGATCTCTACCGCGATCCGGCCAACGTGTTCGTCGCGGGGTTCATGGGGTCGCCTGCCATGAACCTGTTCACGCTTCCGGTCACCGATAGCCGGGTGGAGCTGGGCGGGCACGCGATCGCGCTGCCGCGCACGGTCGCGGACGAGGCGGGCAACACCGTGACGGTCGGCATCCGCCCGGAGCATTTCGAACTGGGTAATGGCTCCGGCATCGAGATGGAAGTCGACGTGGTGGAGGAACTCGGTTCCGACGCCTACATCTACGGCCGCACCGTCGCCGAAGGCGGGACCGACGGCGCCGGGGAAACCATCGTCTCGCGCGCGGATTGGCGCAATCCGCCTGCGAAGGGCGCGCGGCTGCGGCTGACCACCGCGCCGGAGCACATCTACTTCTTCGACACCGAAGGACGCAGGCTCAACTGAGCACGCCGCCGCCGAGTGGGCCGCACGGCTTCGGCTCTCGGCTCGATCCACCGCGAGGCGCGGCGGCTCGGCAGGCACTCGCGGCTCAGGTGTGGTCGCGGCATCACCGGTTGACGGCCCGCTCGGCACAGCGCCGCGAGCAGGCATCAGTCTGTCGCGTCCACCCGACGGCGCTCGCGCCGCTGCTGGGCGTACTCCTCGTTGAGCCGTACGCCCAGTTCCTCGAGTTCGATCTCGCGGCCGGACTCGCTGCGCACCTGCACCCGCACCGGGGCGCCGGTCGACTCCTCGACCAAGAGCAGTGGGGCAGGCCCCGGCTGCAAGTAGGCGTCGCCCCACTGCATGAGCGCCAGCACGGCGGGCAGTAGATCTCGTCCCATCCGGGTGAGCACGTATTCGTGCCTGGTGCGCTTGCCTTCCTCTTGGTACGGCCGTTTCGCCAGCAAGCCCGCCTCGGTGAGCTTGCGCAACTGGGCCGCGGCCGCCGCGTCGGTGATGCCGACCCGGCTGGCGAACCCGTCGAACCGCCGGGTCCCGTAGTACGCCTCGCGCAGGATCAGCACCGCCGAGCGCGTACCGACGATGTCCATCGCCTTGGCGATCGAGCATTCCTCGGCCTTCCACGCGCTGAGATCGGCCAACGGTCCTTCCATCACTGCTGCCATGACGAACATCATACCGGTGCTGACTTGTGTCAACTATTGCCAGGTGTAATCTGACTATGTGTTGATAGAGCCAGGCATGGCGGCCCGGCTCTCGGTCCGGAAGGAAGCACCATGAGAGACGCGGTGATCGTCGAAGCGGTACGCACGCCGATCGGCAAAGGGAAGCCGAACGGAGCACTGCACGACGTCAATGCGGTTGATCTGCTGGCCCACAGCCTGCGCGAGGTGGTGGACCGCAGCGGCATCGATCCCGCCCTCATCGACGACGTCATCGGCGGCGTCGTCACCCAGTTCGGCGAGCAGGGGGCGAATATGACACGGCGGGCCGCGCTGGCCGCCGGATATCCCGAATCGGTTCCGGCCACCACCGTCGACCGGCAGTGCGGCAGCAGCCAGCAGGCGATCCACTTCGCCGCGCAAGGCGTGATCGCGGGCGCCTACGACATCGTGGTCGCCGCGGGCGTGGAGTCGATGGGCCGGATTCCCATGGGCGCCAATCTGGTCGGTTCGGACGACATCTCCGGCGTCGGCTTCGCCGAGCGCTACCCGGAAGGGCTGGTGCCGCAGGGCATCAGCGCGGAGCTGATCGCGGCGAAATGGGGACTCACCCGCACCCAGCTGGACGAGTTCGCGCTCGCCAGCCACGAGAAGGCCGCGCTCGCCACCAAGAACGGCCTGTTCGCGCGGGAACTGGCGCCGATCAACGGACTCGCCACCGATGAGGGCATTCGGGTCGGTAGCACGCTGGAGACGCTGGGCGCACTCCGTCCCGCCTACTACGACCCGGCCATGGCCGCCCGCTTCCCGCAGATCGGCTGGGCGATCACGGCCGCGAGCGCGAGCCAGGTCAGCGACGGCAGCGCGGCGGTGCTCATCATGACCAGCGAGCGCGCGAAGGAATTCGGGCTGAAGCCGCTCGCTCGGCTGCACAGCTTCGCGGTGGCCGGCGACGACCCGCTGCTGATGCTCACCGCGGTGATCCCGGCGACCCGAAAGGTCTTGCAGCGCGCCGGTTTGCAGCTGTCGGACATCGACCTCATCGAGATCAACGAAGCGTTCTCGCCGGTGGTCCTGGCCTGGGCGCACGACACCGGTGCGGACCTGGCGAAGGTCAACGTCAACGGCGGCGCGATCGCGATCGGGCACCCGCTCGGCGCGTCCGGCGCACGCCTGATGACCACGCTGGTCCACGCCATGCAGGACCGCGGCGCCCGCTACGGCCTGCAAACCATGTGCGAGGCAGGCGGTCTGGCCAACGCCACCATCGTGGAGCGGCTGGGCTGATTCGCTTCTGTCCCACCCGAGTCCATGGGCAGATCTGCGGGTAGCGCGTCAACCGGTACCCCTCCGCTCGAGAACTGCTCACACCTGGGCAGATTCGAACTCGGAGCAGCGGCAGATCAATAGGAGACCAGCACGACCGCGAGCAGGAAGCCGACCAGCCAGGATTCGAGGATCAGTGGCACCGCGATCAGCGGAGTCCAGGCGATCGGCCTCCGGTCGCGCACCTTCTCCAGGGCCGAGACGACCGCTGCGAGCACCGACGCCACGATGCCCGCCCAGGCGATGACCTGCGCCCACGGCAGGTACCCGACGCCTCGGCCCTCGTGTCCGTCACGCAGGAGCACTTCGTAGAGCGGGACGAAAGCGGCCATCACCCAGCCGAATCCGAGGACGATCACCGACCCCAGCGCCACGCGCAAGGCATCGGCCGTTCGCCGCCGGATGTGCCACGCCATTGCTTCAGCATGACCGGTCCACGGGCGCAGAGCATCTCGAGCGCCTGTGTAGACCTGGGAAGCCAGCGCGACGCCACCGGCGAACGACAGGACGATGAGCGCCATCGCCAGCACCGGCCAGTACCACATGTACCAACGCTTGATCAACGATCCCGTCTCGGGGCCGACTCCGGGAAACTACTCGAGTCCGCATGCGCAATCCCGCGATCGGCCGACGCAGCCGCATAAGCTGGTCGGCGATGAGCGACTCCGCAGCGCAGAACGTCGTCTACGCCATTCCGATGCGCACCCGCTTCCGTGGCATCACGGTGCGCGAGGGCATGCTGATCCACGGGCCGCTCGGCTGGGGCGAGTTCTGTCCGTTTCCCGAATACGACGACCGGGAGGCCGCCGCCTGGCTGGCCACCGCCGTGGAGCAGGTGACCACCGGCTGGCCCGAACCGGTGCGGGATCGCATTCCGATCAATTGCACCGTGCCCGCCGTCGACCCGGGGCAGGCGCACGCGATCGTGGCTCGATCCGGCTGCCGCACCGCCAAGGTGAAGATCGCCGACCACCCGGAATCGCTCGCCGAGGATCTGGCCAGGGTGGAGGCGGTGCGCGACGCGCTCGGTCCGAACGGCGCGATCCGGGTCGACGCCAACGCGGTATGGGATGTCGACACGGCGGTGCGCCACATCCGGCAGCTCGACAAGGCCGCCGGCGGACTCGAGTACGTCGAACAGCCGTGCCCGACCATCGAGGAACTCGCCGCGGTGCGCCGCCGCGTCGACGTGCGCATCGCCGCCGACGAATCCATCCGCCGCGCCGAGGACCCGATGCGGGTCGCGGTCGCCGGGGCCGCCGACATCGCCGTCCTCAAATGCACGCCGCTCGGCGGAGTCCGCCGCGCCCTGCAGGTGGCCGAGGCGGCCGGGCTGCCCTGCGTCGTCTCCTCCGCGTTGGAGACCAGCGTCGGCCTCGCCGCCCAGCTCGCGCTGGCCGGGGCGCTACCCGAACTCGACTTCGCTTGCGGGCTGGGCACGCTGAGCCTGCTCACCGGGGACGTGACGCGCGGATCCCTGCGTGCGGTCGACGGCTACCTCCCGGTTCTGCGCACCCCACCCGAGCCGGAGCCGGAACTGCTGGAAAGCCATCGGCAGCCGGATGCCGATCGCACCGCGTGGTGGCAGGACCGATTCGCGCGGGTCGCTGCCCTGGTCTCGCCCGCGCAATAGCGTGAGAACCGTTGCGTTCCGCGACCGAGTGGGCACCCGACTGCCCACACCGTGCGCAATGTCCTGACGACCGCAGGCGGGTGAGCGCCGTTCCCAGTGATCCGTACACGCTGTCGCGGCACTCGGGCAGCCCCGAGTTTGCTCCTGTCAGCACTTCTACCCTGCACGATGAGCGTCGTGGATCCGATCGCGCACCGCGGCGGACACCATCGCCGCACGCAGGGCGCGACGACACCCAGCCGACGGCACTTCACTCGCTGTTCGCACGGTGAGCGGCGGGCTCACCCGATCCGCACACCGCAGCCGAGCATCGTGGTACGCAGCAACAATGCCGCTTCCGGGCCGACGACGCCGTCGACCAGTTCCACATAGCGGTCGCAGAATTCCGGGCCGTGCGCGGCCACCGACCCGTGGTCGGATTCCAGGTGATGCGCCAGTTCGTGCAGGATCACCAGTTCCCGCAGCGCCCACGCGGTGCCGCCGGTGTGCAGCGGAACCGCCAGAACGTTCCCGGCCGCCTCGTAGTGGGCGGCCGTTGTTCCGGCGCGAGAACGGACGCGCACCGCCACGGCGGCCCGCTCCCAGCGCGCCCGTACCCAATTGAGCGCCAGCACCTTGTCCGTATAACTCTGTACGGATTCCACCGAGGCGAAGCGGCGCTCGATCGGCAACGTGAGCTGCGAACCATAGAGTTCGACGGTGCGCACACCGTGCTCGTCCGCGCGATCGAACACTCCGCGTACCAACTGCTCGGCGTCGTAGACCTTGGCACGCTGGCCGTCGCGCACGGTCATCGCCGCGCGGCCGATCCCACGGGCGGCATCGGCCTGTCGCCGAGTCGCGCCGACCGGACCCCGGCAGCCGCTAGCCCGGTTCGGCCCGTGACGTCCACGCCGGTCAACCGCCCTCGGAAGAGTTCAGCTTCTTACGTGCGGCGGGCAGTTCGGGCGAATTGCCGATCCGTGCAGCCCGCCCCGCGCGGTCCCCCGCCGCCCGCGCCGCCGCCGAATGCCCCGCCGACTCCTGCGGTCCGCGCCAGGTGCCGCGCGCCTCCGACGTCTTCGCGTAGAAGTCTGTGAGCTCGATCTCCTTGTTCCGCAATGCCAGCGCTGTCCCGGACACCTCGGCGTCGTGTGGCAACACTTCGGCTTCGACCTCGGCCTTAACCTCCGACAGCCGCCGCCCGATCCGTGCGGCGAACGCCATCTGGAAATTCAGCCGCGCCGTCACACCCGCCACCGGCGCCTGCACCCGGCGCCGCACCCGGCGACCCCACCGCTTCTCCACCACGATCTTCTCGACGGTGGCCGATCGGTAGGCCCCGGACTTGATGTACTGGTCGGACGCGCGCACCATCTGCACGAGCAGGCTGGCGTAGAGCGCCTCACAGGTATCTATGTCGGAGTCGAACCCGTAGGCGTAGATCTGCGTCGAAGTCCGGGCGACGTCGCAGCGCACGTCGTTCGCGGCCGCGATCGCGACGAACAGCTGGACATAGGTGCGCAACCCGCGTTTGCCGGGCTCGCCGATCGGAATGATCCGCTGCACCGGTGTGGGCCTGCGCTCGCGTCCCGCGATGTGCGCCCGCGCCACGGCGAGGTCGATCGACGACTTCGTGGCCAGCCGCTGGGCAGCGGCGAGAAACGCCTCGGCCTCGTGTTCGTTGTCCGTGGACTCGGCCTTGCGCAGCAGCCCACCGATGCGCGTGAGCATCCGATCGGGAACCGCGTTCGGCGAAGACATCGCGCCCCAGCCTAGTGGGCGAGTTCCAGCCACTGTCCCGCACGCCGGATCGGCACCATGTATCTTGCCTTGTGCACCGGCAGGGTGTGCTGCCGCTCACGAACGATCCTGGAGTGTTTGCGATGGCTGTGAAGAAGGTGACGTCCCTACGTTCGTCGCTCGTACCGCGGGCCGCGGTGGCCCTCGCGTCGATCGGGCTGCTGACCGCGACGTTCACCAGCGCCTGCTCCAGCGACAGCAGCGGGAGCCCGATCAGCCAGAATCTCACCGGTCGCGGCCCGATCACCTACGTCGAGGGCAAGGACACCACCGAGACCGGCGCGGTCAAGCAGCTGATCGAGCGCTGGAACGCCGCGCACCCGGACGAGCAGGTGACGTTCAAGGAGCAGTCGAACGACGCCTCGCAGCAGTACGACGACCTGGTCGAGCACATGCGTTCCAAGCAGTCCAACTACGACGTGGTCGCCTTGGACGTGCCGTGGACCGCCGAGTTCGCCGCCAAGGGCTGGATCCAGCCGCTGAAGGACTCCTTCGCCATCGACACCAGCGCGCTGCTGTCCCCGCCGGTCGCCAGCGCCACCTACAACAACACGCTGTACGCCGCGCCGCGCAACACCAACGGCGGCCTGCTGTTCTACCGCAAGGATTTGGTGCCGAACCCGCCCAAGACCTGGAACGAGCTGCTGGCCCAGTGCCCCATCGCGCGCCAGCAGAACATCGGCTGCTACGCGGGTCAGTTCGCGCCCTACGAGGGTCTGACCGTGAATGCGGCCGAGGTGATCAACGCCTACGGCGGCAGCTTCGTCGGCGCCGACGGCAAGACCCCCACGGTGAACAGCCCGCAGTCCCGCGCCGGACTGAAGGTCCTGGTCGACGCCTACAACAACGGCGACATCCCCAAAGAGGCCATCACCTTCAAGGAACCCGAGTCCAGCAACGCCTTCGCGACGGGCAAGCTGATGTTCCTGCGCTCGTGGCCGTCCACCTTCGGTGACGTCGGCGGCGAGGCCTCCGCCGTGAAGGACAAGTTCGCGGTCGCCCCGCTGCCAGGGGAGAACGGCGTGGGCGCCTCCACCCTCGGCGGCTACAACGCGGCGATCAGCGCGTACTCCAAGAACAAGGCCACCGCGCTGGACTTCCTGCGCTTCCTGATCAGCGAGGACGCGCAGCACATCGTCGCCGCGGGCGCGCTGCCCTCGGTGCGCGCGTCCATGTACGACGACCCGGCGCTGATCGCGAAGATGCCGTACCTGCCCGCGCTCAAGGATTCCATCGCCAGCGCCGTGCCGCGTCCGGTGACGCCGTTCTACCCCGCCGTGAGCAAGGCCATCCAGGACAACGCCTATGCTGCGTTGAACGGAACCAAGTCCGTCGACGACGCGATCACCGGTATGCAAAAGGGCATCGAGACCGCTGGATCGTGAGCGGTTGAACGCAACGGACCCGACGAACCCGCAGGAGAGAAACGGTGTCGGATCCTTCGGGAACGGCGACTAGCGTGCCGAAAGACGAATTCGTTCCGGCCGGCCGCGGCTTCGCCGCCGGACTGGCCTCGGAGCTGCGTCGCTCCGGGAAAGCCTGGCTGTTCGTCACCCCCGTCCTGATCGCGCTCGCGGTCGTCATCGGTTATCCCGTGTTCCGGGCGCTGTGGATGTCCTTCCAGAAGGACTCCGGGCTCGACCCGGCTACCGGCATGTTCGTCGAAGGCGGCAACGCCGGGTTCGCCAACTACACGCACTGGCTGCTGCAACAGTGCCAGATCGCGACCGGCGAGACGGTGCCGTGCCCGACCGGCAATCTCGGCTCGCAATTCTGGCTGGCCATCGGGGTCACGCTGTTCTTCACGGTCGTCACCGTCGCGCTGGAGGCCACGCTCGGCCTCGGCATGGCCATGGTGATGGGCAAGACCTTCCGCGGCCGGGCATTGCTGCGCGCGGCCGTGCTGATCCCGTGGGCCATCCCGACCGCCGTCACCGCGCGGTTGTGGGAATTCATGTTCCAGTACGACGGCGTCGTGAACCGCGTGCTCGGCACGCACATCCTGTGGACTTCGGACCCGTGGCCGGCCCGGATCGCGGTGATCGCGGCCGACGTCTGGAAGACCACGCCGTTCATGGCACTGCTGCTGCTGGCAGGCCTGCAAGTCATTCCGTCCGACGTGTACGAGGCGGCTCGCGTCGACGGCGCGTCGGCCTGGCAGCGGTTCACCCAGATCACGCTGCCGCTGCTGAAACCGGCCCTGCTGGTCGCGGTGCTGTTCCGGACCATGGACGCGCTGCGGATGTACGACCTGCCCGCGATCATGACGCTGGGCAATCCGTCCACCCGCACGGTGTCGATCCTGGTGGTCGATCAGGTCCGGCAAGGTCCGAACAGCGCGGCCGCGCTGTCCACGATCACCTTCCTTTTGATCTTCGCCGTGGCGTTCGTGCTGGTGAAGATCCTGGGCGCCAACGCGGTTCGTACCCAGGAAGAACAGCGGGAGGCGCACTGATGTCCGTGCAGACGGCGGAGCAGGCCGTGACGAGCGAATCCGCCGCGGCGCCGGTGCCGTGGACCAAACGCATCGGCTCGGTACGGCTGTACCTGGGTGCGCTGATCGTGCTGGTGTGGGGGCTCGCGCCGTTCTACTGGATGGCGGTCACCGCGTTCCGCGATCCCGACTACACCTTCGACAACACCCCGTGGCCGACCCACGTGACGCTGGAGAACTTCCGCAACGCGTTCGACACCAGCCGCGGCAACGACTTCGGCAAGGCTCTGGTCAACAGCCTCATCATCGGCTCCATCACGACGGTGATCGCGCTGGTGATCGGCGTGCTGGCCGCGTACGCGCTGGCCCGGCTCACCTTCCACGGCAAGTACGTGGTGTCCGGACTGATTCTCAGCGCCTCGATGTTCCCGGTGGTCGTCCTGGTGACCCCGCTGTTCCAGCTCTTCACCAACCTCGGCTGGATCGGCGAATACCAGGCGATGATCATTCCGAACATCTCGTTCGTACTGCCGATGACGGTCTACATCCTCGCGTCCTTCTTCGCCGAACTGCCGTGGGAACTCGAAGAAGCCGCGCGGATCGACGGCGCCACCAAACTGCAGGCCTTCCGTTTGGTGATGCTGCCCCTGGCCGCTCCCGCCGTGTTCACCACCGCGATCCTCGCGTTCATCGCGGCGGTCAACGAATACCTGCTCGCCCGTTTGCTTTCCAGCGACAAGACCGAGCCGGTCACCGTCGCCATCGCTCGCTTCTCCGGCAACAACCCGCTGGTGCAGCCGTACGCGGCGATCATGGCGGCAGGCACGATCGTCACCATCCCGCTGGTAGTCATGGTCCTGATCTTCCAGCGCCGGATCATCTCCGGCCTCACCGCGGGCGGCGTGAAGAGCTGAGTCTTTGCCAGCGCCTGCGGTGCTGGGTGTTCGCGGCCCCCTTGTAGCTCGTGGTTGAGCTGGTGTGGTGGCGTTGGCGGGATCGCTGGGGACAGATAGTTCGCCGCTTCGCGCGGCACGCTTATGGTCTGCGTGCACCGCTGTGTCAACGGCCCGAGATGTGGAAACCCGGTTGTGAACGTACGCGGTAAACTCGGCCTTTCGATGCTCTTTTCCGTCCGTTCGTGCAGGTGAGTTCGTCCGACGCTCCGGGAGGAGATGATCGTGAGCTCGTTCCGCAAACCGCGTGAACGCAGGCGTGGCGCCAAAGGGGGTCCTCCGACCGCACCGTATGCCTCGATCGCGGGCTGGACGCAGCGGCCGGATGCGGCGAAGCGGAACGCGCGGGAGCGGCGCGAGCGCGCGGCGGCTCGCCGGAAATCGCGACCGACCGCGCCCCGCCCCACGGAGCCGGATCGTCCACCGCGCAGCCGGGCCGAGCGCATCCGCCGCCTGCTGCTGGCCTTGTTCATCATCTTCGGCGTGGTGCCCGCGCTGCTGTCGGTCCTTGCGTACTGGAGCGCCGAGATCCCGGATCCGAATGCGGTGCAGACGAATCAGATCGCGACCGTCTTCGCCGCCGACGGCAGCACCGTGCTCGCGAAAATCGTCCCGCCGGACGGGAATCGGACGCCGGTCCCGTTGTCCGATGTGCCACGGCCGGTGCGCGACGCGGTGCTGTCGGCGGAGGACCGCAATTTCTACACCAATCCCGGTTATTCGACTTCCGGCTTCCTGCGCGCCGCGCGAGACAATCTGCTCGGCAAGGACAACGCGGGCGGCGGCTCCACGATCACCCAGCAGTATGTGAAGAACGCCTTTCTCGGCTCCGAGCGCACGGTCACCCGCAAGATGCGCGAGCTGATCATCGCGGCGAAGATGGCACGGCAGTGGAGCAAAGACGACATCCTCGCCGCCTACCTCAACACCATCTACTACGGCCGCGGGTCGTACGGCATCGGCGCGGCGGCCAAGGTCTACTTCGACAAGCAAGTGAATCAGCTGACCCTGGCGGAGGGCGCGGTGCTCGCGGCGCTGATCCGGACGCCTTCGATCCTGGACCCGGAAACCCATCTCGCGGACCTGAAGGCGCGCTGGCGGTACGTGATCGACGGAATGGTCGAGATGGGCGCGCTCGCGCCGGGCGATCGGGACGCGACCACCTTCCCGGCGATCATCCCGCTCAGCCAGATCCCGGACGAGAACGTGGCGCGCGGCCCCGAGGGCCTGATCCGCAACCAGGTCGTGCGCGAGCTGCGCGACTCCGGCATCAGCGAGCGCGACTTGAACAAGGGCGCGCTGCAGATCACCACCACCATCGACGCCAGAGCGCAGCACGCGGTATTGGGCGCGGTGCGTGACCGGCTCGGTGCGCAGCCACCGGAACTGCGCGCCGCGGTGGTGTCGATCGATCCGCGTTCCGGCGCGGTGCGCGCGTACTTCGGCGGCTACGACGGCATCGGCTTCGACTTCGCCCAGGCGCCGTTGCAGACCGGCTCGGCGTTCAAGGTCTTCGCGGCGATCGCCGCGCAACAGCAGAGCATTCCGCTCTCCCGTGTACTGGACAGCTCCCCCGTGACCGACCGCGGTACCCGGATCACCAACGTGGACGGCGAATCGTGCGGCAAGTGCACCATGGCCGAGGCGCTCAAACGCTCGCTGAACACCAGCTTCTACCGGCTGACCATGACGATGTCCGACGGTCCTCAGTCCATCGCGGACGCGGCGCACGCGGCGGGCATTCCGGAGGAGCTGCCCGGCGTTGCGGGCAAGACCCTTACCGAGGACGGCGGGAAACCGCTGAACGGAATCGTCCTCGGGCAGTATTCGGTCCGGCCGATCGATATGGCCTCGGCGTATGCCACGATCGGCGCGTCGGGCGTCTACCACCGGCCGTACTTCGTGCAGCGAGTGGTGACCGGTGACGGGCGGGTGCTGCTGGATCGCGGCGAGCAAAAGGTCGGCGAACAGCCGCCCGCGGGTCAACAGCGCATCTCCAAGACGATCGCGGAGAACACCGTCGAGGCGATGCTCCCGATCGCGGCCTACTCCAACGGGCACGCGCTGAAGAACAACCGTCCATCGGCCGCCAAGACGGGTACCACGCAGTTCGGCGCGAGCGAGTCGAACAAAGACGCGTGGATGATCGGCTTCACCCCGTCGCTATCCACAGCAGTGTGGGTCGGAACCGACCAGCCACAACCGATTCGCACCGCACGCGGAGCCGACATCTACGGCTCCGGCCTGCCCGCCGACATCTGGAAACAGGTCATGGACGACGCACTCGACGGCGCTCCGATCGAACAGTTCCCTGGCGCGCAGGCCCCGGCCCGGCCGAATCCGAGCAAGCCGCCCTCCGGCGGTCCCTACGACATCCTGAACCCACCGCAGCCGTCATCGCAGCGCGAACCCGTCGTCATCATCCCGCCCAGCCCGCAACCGCCCAGCGAGGTCGAGATTTTCCCGGGACTGAGCATTCCGGTTCCTGGATAGCGATGATGCTGTGACCTTCCGTGGCCCGGCGGAACGCATGACATGGCAGCATCGTTTGCCAGAGTGAGAGCGAACAGCGAGTGCGTCGGAACGGGCCGACGCCGAAACCGCGAAAACGATGCGGAAGGATATGCGCCCGAGCGACGACAGCGCGGCGCGAGCGACGGGCCCGGAGGCGGTAGCCTGCGTCACCACGGAGGGCACCGGGACCGACGCCAATTGAGGACAGACGAGACATAGGGGCTACGCCGGTGGATTTCAATGTCGTTGACCAACCCGAGACGCTGGTGGCGGGAACAGTGCTTCGCAGCCCCGCGCTCGCGGTCGAGGGGCCGCGCCGCGCGAAAGTCGAAGAGGCGTGGAAGCGCAACCTGGCCCGCAAGCTGCCCGGACCGCCGACCACGGCGTACGTCGACCACGCGCCGGAGATCAATTCGTACCTGACCCATATCGTCGGCTACCGCTGTCACAGCTTGGCCGACCTGCAGCCCGGAGACGTGCTCGCCCGAGTGCCCGCCGGGCGCTTCGCCCGGTTCATCGCCAGTGGAGACAATCTCGGCGACACCATCGTGAGCATCTGGCGAGCAGTGTGGGACGCGGAGGCCGCGGGGCGGCTCATTCGCGCTTATACCGGCGACTGGGAACACTATCCGGACGCACGGACGGTGGAAGTTTTCGTGGCGGTGGCAGACGATCAGGGCAACGGGTAGGAACAGACAGTGGACTTCGAGATCGTCACATTGCCGCAGAGCATGGTCGCGGGCCTGACCGTGCCGCTGGCCGGCCGGGAGGTGACCGCGCGTGACCTCGACCTGGTGAACTTCACCTGGGATCGCTATCTGGCGCGGGAGAAGAACGTGCCGCGGGTGGCGGCCTACATCGGTCAGAACGACCACGCCGTCGCCGTACTCGGCTACGAGATCGGCGCGATGGACGAGCTGGACTCCGGCGACGTGCTCACCATCATCCCGCAGGGCCGCTACGCCAAGTTCGTCGTCTCCGACAAGCCCTACGACCTGCTGCGCACCGCCTGGGCACAGGTGGCGAAGGCGGAGAACGCGGGAACCATCACCCGCTCCCACACCGCCGAGGTGGAGCGCTACACCGGCCCGGCGTCGGTGGAGGTCTACGTCTCGCTGGACTGACCTGACAGCCGAGTGTGTACACGACGGTGTGTACACTTTCGGTATGTCGGAGATCAGCATCCGGGAGCTGCGCGCCAACCTGGCCGCTCACATCCGCGAAGCGGAAGGCGGTGAGCAGGTGATCATCTTGCGAGACGGCGCGCCCGCCGCCGCTCTGGTGCCGCTGTCCATGGTGGAGGCCTTCGACGCGGCCGAGGACGAAATCCTCGCCCGCGAAGCCGAGGCAAGGCTGGCGACCGACGAGCCGACCTTCACCATGGCGGAGGTGCTGGCCGACCTCTTCGAAGACGACGCGAAGTGAAGTACCGCTTCCGATTCCTGGAGTCCGCGCGCCGAGAACTGCGGGCCATCGAGCGGCCGGATGCGATGCGAATTCTCACCGCGCTCACGGCGCTCGGTGAGGATCCTTACGCTCCGGGTCTGGACGTGAAGAAGCTGTCGGGCCACCAAGACCTGTTTCGTCTGCGCGTCGGCAGGTACCGGGTCGCATACCGGGTGGACAACGGCGTGCTGGTGATCCTCGTAGTGAAGGTCCGCTGGTGGAAAGACGTCTACCGGGGCCTGTAGTCGGAAGCAGGTCGGCCGAGGGCATTTCGCCGTCGGCCGACCTCATGCCGGTGCGGTGCCTATTCCGCGCCGATGATGAAGGCTTCCAGCTGGGCGCGCGCGATGTCGTCGGCGAGCTGCTGCGGCGGGGACTTCATCAGGTAGGCCGAGGCGGGGATGACCGGTCCGCCGATGCCGCGGTCCTTGGCGATCTTCGCCGCGCGCACGGCGTCGATGATGATGCCCGCGGAGTTCGGCGAGTCCCACACCTCGAGCTTGTACTCCAGGTTCAGCGGCACGTCACCGAAGGCGCGGCCTTCCAGGCGGACGTAGGCCCACTTGCGGTCGTCGAGCCAGCCCACGTGGTCGGACGGGCCGATGTGCACGTCGTTGGCGCCGAGTTCCTTCTTGAGGTTGCTGGTGACGGCTTGGGTCTTGGAGATCTTCTTCGACTCCAGGCGCTCGCGCTCGAGCATGTTCTTGAAGTCCATGTTGCCGCCGACGTTCAGCTGCATGGTGCGGTCGAGCTGCACACCGCGATCCTCGAACAGCTTGGCCATCACACGGTGGGTGATGGTCGCGCCGACCTGGCTCTTGATGTCGTCACCGACGATGGGGACACCGGCCTCGGTGAACTTGGCCGCCCAGACCGGGTCGGAGGCGATGAACACCGGCAACGCGTTGACGAACGCGACACCCGCGTCGATCGCGCACTGCGCGTAGAACTTGTCGGCCTCCTCGGAGCCCACCGGCAGGTAGGACACCAGCACGTCGACCTTGTTGTCCTTCAGCACCCGCACCACGTCGACCGGCTCGGCCTCGGACAGCTCGATGGTCTGCGCGTAGTACTTGCCGATCCCGTCGAGGGTCGGCCCGCGCTGCACGACGACGTCGCTGGGCGGCACGTCGGAGATCTTGATCGTGTTGTTCTCGCTGGCGAAGATCGCCTCGGCCAAGTCGAAGCCGACCTTCTTGGCATCCACGTCGAACGCGGCGACGAACTTGACGTCGCGGACGTGGTACGGCCCGAACCGCACGTGCATCAGGCCGGGGACGGTCGCGGATTCGTCCGCGTCCTTGTAGTACTGCACGCCCTGGACCAGCGAGGAGGCGCAGTTGCCCACACCCACGATGGCGACGCGAACCTCTGTGGCGTTGTCAGCCTTCTTGACGTCACTCATGGCCGATATTTCCCTCTTTCTGTGGTGCCGCCTTCGTCGATTGCTCCGCCGCAATCAACTCGTTGAGCCAGCGCACTTCGCGCTCGCTTGATTCGAGTCCGAGTTGATGGAGCTGCCGGGTGTAGCGATCCAGCGACCCGCTGGCCTTCTTGATCGCCTCCCGGAGCCCCTCTCGGCGCTCCTCGACCTGACGCCGCCTGCCCTCCAGGATCCGCATCCGCGCTTCCGCGGGAGTGCGGCTGAAGAAAGCCAGATGAACGCCGAAGCCGTCGTCGGTGTAGTTCTGCGGTCCGGTATCGGCGAGCAACTCGCTGAACCGTTCCCGCCCGGCCGGGGTCAATTGATAGACCCGTCGCGCGCGGCGTGTCGTCGCGCCCGCGGGGATCTCCTCGGCGATCAACCCGTCCGCCTGCATGCGGCGCAGCGTCGGGTAGAGCGATCCGTAGGAGAAGGCACGGAAGGCCCCGAGCAGGCCCGTCAACCGCTTGCGCAGCTCGTACCCGTGCATGGGCGCTTCCAGGAGCAGCCCGAGGATTGCCAGTTCGAGCACCGGGCTTCACCCCCTGACTGTGTACAGAACCTAACCGATGGATGCGACTTTCCACTATATCGGAGCGATACATCTGTGCACAGCCGTAGGCCCGGTACGGGCGAACTCGCGGTTCAGCGAGAGGGTGGGAAGACCGCGAGCGGCTCGCCCGCGAAAGTGGTGGTCAGGTAGCCGGACGAGCCGTCCTTGCCCTTGACGTGGATCTCCACGACGGCGAGTTCGGTGAGGGCGTCGTGCTCGTCTTCGGACAGCTGGCCGTCGGCGCGGGCGCGGTCGAGCAGCTCGCGCGTAGTGGCGCGATCGGCATCGCGCGCCCTGGTGTGACCGGGATAACTGCCGCCGGAACCGGAGCGGCGCAATACTTTTGGCGTGACCGACGGGCGCCGCGCGGCGAACCGCGCGCAGCGGCCGGGGTTTGCAGGTCGGCGGTGAGCGGGGCCAATTCGCCGAGCGTCTTCGCCGCCGCGGCCTGCGCGATCCGGTCGTGGTACTCGTCGGCGCCGAGCTGCCCCTCGGCGTAGGCGGCATCCAGAAGACTGAACGCGTCGGCGCGGTCGAGATCACGCGCTCGCATGCGCCCGGATGCTGCGGTGGACACAGACGGATCGTAGTCCGGGTAACGGCGCGACGCGCTGGATCGGCCCGGTCGGGGGCGGTCAATCCGCAGCAGCCCGGGGCGGCCCGATTCCATCCCCGCTACTCTGGTTCTCGTGCGAATTCAGCGGCAAGTTGTCGACTACGCCCTGCGGCGCCGGTCGCTGCTGGCTGACGTCTATGCGGGCCGGGTCGATGTCGCCGAGGTGTGTGATGCGAATCCTTATCTCTTGCGTGCGGCGAAGTTCCATGGCCGCGGGAGCGAGGTCACATGCCCCATCTGCCGGAAGGAACAGCTGACCCTCGTATCCTGGGTCTTCGGCGACGGCCTTGGGCCGGTCGCCGGATCGGCTCGCACACCCGAGGAGCTTGCGCGACTCGCCGAGACGCGCGAAGAATTCTCGGTTCATGTCGTCGAGGTATGCCGGACCTGCAGCTGGAATCATCTGGTGCAGTCCTATGTCCTCGGTTCCGCGCCGGCACCGCCGCGACGCCGCTCCGGGACACGCGCGAACCGGCGCACCGCCGCCGAATGAAGTGCCTGGGTCGTCCCCGGCGGGTGACTCGCGGAGCCGGCATGCGTCCGCCGCGGTGACGACTACCGCTGATTGCCACCTGGACCGCTACGAGTTATGGAGATCTTGTCAGTGAATTCGCCCTACGAGCCCTACGGCGATGAGCCACATGGCGGTCGTCCTCCGCAGAGTTCACGTCCAAGTCCCAACCCGTATCAGAATCCCCGTCCCGGACCACCCCCCGGAGCCCGCCCCGGCCCGCCGCCCGGTGCGCGTCCCCTCCCCGGTGAGCCGCGCGGCCCCCAGCCGCCGCGCCGTCCCGGCCCTCCGCCGAACGGTCTTCCTCCGCAGGGCGGCCGTCCGCCCCAGCCGGGCCGGCCGCCACAGCCCAACCGCGGCGCGCCCAATGGTGGCGCTCCCGGCCCCCAGCCTGCCCAGCGGACCCAGCGGCCGGGTTCCCTGACCGAGGCGGTGAACGAGCGCGACAGGCGCGGCCCCGCCACCGGACCGCGTCCGGCCACCGGCGCGCGTCCGGCGGTGGACCGTGACGGACGTCGCGTCCCCGGTAGCGGCCCCACGACCGGCGAACGCAGGCAGGCCGCGGGCGGTCCGCCGTCGGGCCCGCCGCCGCGCCGTGGCGGCAGCGGCGGCTCCGACGGGCCGGGAAGGCGGCAGCCCGCGCAGCAGAAAAAATTTCCCTGGAGGATCGTGCGCCGCACCCTCTACGTGCTGATCGCGTTGGCCATTCTGCTGCCCAGCGGCATCTTCCTGGCCGCGTACACCACGGTGTCGGTGCCACAGCCGGGCGACCTGAAGTCGAACCAGGTGGCGACCATCTTCGCCTCCGACGGCACCTCGGTGATCAGCAAAGTGGTTCCGCCGGAAGGCAACCGGACCGACGTCACCATCGACCAGATTCCGCCGCACGTGCGCAACGCGGTGATGGCTGCCGAGGACCGCGACTTCTACACCAACCCCGGCTTCTCGATCTCCGGCTTCGCGCGCGCGGCCAGGGACAACGTTCTCGGCCGGGAGAGCGCGGGCGGTGGCTCGACCATCACCCAGCAGTACGTGAAGAACGCGCTGGTCGGTGACGAGCACTCGCTGACCCGCAAGATGCACGAGCTGGTCATCTCGGCCAAGATGGCGCGGCAGTGGAGCAAGGACGAGATCCTCGCCGCGTACCTGAACACCATCTATTTCGGTCGCGGTTCGTACGGCATCGACGCGGCGGCCAAGGCGTACTTCGGCAAGCCGGTTTCGGAACTCACCGTCGCCGAGGGCGCGGTGCTCGCCGCCACCATCCAGCTGCCGTCCAGCCTGGACCCGGAGAAGAACCCCGAGGGCGCGAAGACCCGCTGGAACTACGTGCTCGACGGCATGGTCTCCGGCGGCAACCTGAGCGCGACCGAGCGACAGGGCCTGCAGTACCCGCGGGTCGTCCCGCTCTCCTCGACTCGGGACAAGGCGCAGGACTCCGGCCCCGAGGGCCTGATCAAGACCCAGGTGCTCAAGGAACTCGGCGCGGCGGGCATCAGCGAGCAGCAGCTGAACACCGCGGGCTTGCAGATCACGACCACGATCGACCCGAAGGCCCAGCAGGCCGCCGTCGACGCGGCCACCTCGAAGATGCAGGGTGAACCGGAGCAGCTGCGTACCGCCGTGGTCTCGGTCGATCCGCACACCGGCGCCGTGCGCGCCTACTACGGTGGCAGCGACGGCCAGGGCTACGACTTCGCCAACGCCGGTTTGCAGACCGGTTCGTCGTTCAAGGTCATCGGCCTCGCGGCCAACCTGGAGCTGGGCATCCCGCTGTCGCAGATGTACGACAGCTCGCCGCTGACCGTGAACGGCATCAAGATCTCCAACGTCGAAGGCGAGGGGTGCGGCACGTGCACCATCGCTGAGGCGCTGAAACGGTCACTGAACACCAGCTTCTACCGGATGGAGCTGGACATGCAGAACGGCCCGCGCAAGATCGCCGACATGGCGTACAAGCTCGGCATGCCGGACACCATCGCGGGAGTCGGCAAGACGCTCACCGAGTCGGACGGCTCCGGGCCCAACAACGGCATCGTGCTCGGCCAGTACCAGGCGCGGCCGCTCGACATGGCCTCCATGTATGCGACGCTGGCCGCCTCCGGCGTCTACCACGCGCCGCATTTCGTATCGAAGGTCGTGACCGCCGACGGTCAGGTCCTGCTCGACCGTGGTGAGGTAGCCGGTGAGCAGCGCGTTTCGGCCGCTGTCGCCGACAACGTCACCGCCGCGATGAAGCCGATCGCGGCCTACTCCCGTAACCACGGGCTGGCCAACGGGCGCGAATCGGCGACCAAGACCGGTACCGCGCAGCTGCTGGATACCGGCGAGAACAAGGACGCCTGGATGGTGGGCTACACCCCGTCGCTTTCGACGGCGGTGTGGGTCGGCAGCGTCGACAACTCGCCGCTGCGCAACTACAGCGGCGGCATGATCTACGGCTCCGGGCTGCCCTCCGACATCTGGAAGGCGACCATGGACGGCGCGCTCTCGGGGACTCGCAACGAGACATTCCCGAAGCCCGCCCCCATCAAGGGCCAGGCCGGTGTCCCCGAATGGTCGGCGCCCTACACCCCGCCGTCCACTGTCGACTCTCCGCTTCTGCCACCCGTGGTGGTCGCGCCGACCCAGGTGGAGATTCTGCCCGGCATCACGATCCCGGTCCCCGGCGTCCAGCCCGCACCCCAGCAGCAGCGCCCGCAGCAGCAGCGTGAATCGGACTCCGGACCGCTGCCCGGCCAACCGGTCGCACCGTCCGACGGTTCCGCACCGACGGCCACCGGCTCACCGAGACCTGGCAACAACGGCAACTCGGGTAACAACGAAGGCACGAACGGAACCGCTCCGACACGGGGCCGATAGTTCGCCGGCGCACAGGCCGGGGCCGACCGCATCAGGTTCGGTCCCGGCCTTCGTCGTATTTGCGCCGGATTACCGAGGCACGGCTCGCTCCCTGGGCTGGCAATTCCGGGAAGCCGTGATCGATCGGTCCGGTCGGCGAATTCCATGCCCGGCGCCCCTCGGATGCGGGTACATATCCGAACTTCGGTAGAACAGGACCATCAACGCCACCTCCGGGCAGAAATTATTGGTCAGCAGGCGGATTCCGATCGCAGCCAGGGCCGACACGAAGGAAGAGATCACTCGGTCCGGACCGTGGGCCGTACTCCGGGTAGCCTCGGGTTCCGTGACCGATCAGCAGCTGGTGGAGCCACGGAGGAATGGGAGGGCACCGCTGTCGGACCAGAAGGCGCCCGGTGGGGCGTACTACGCCGCCCCTGCTCCGCTCGCCTCTGATCTCCGATCGGCGGACGCGCGGGACCGGCCGAGTCGGAACGATTCGCTCGCCGCGCAATTGTCGACGGTGATCGGTGGGCCGGTCGGTGATCATGCGCTGATCGGGCGGGTGCGGTTCTGGACGCCCATGCGGGTGCTGATGGCGTTCGCCCTGGTTTTCCTGGCGCTCGGCTGGTTCGGCAAGGCGGGATGCATCCAGCAGACCACCGGCGCGGACGGTCCCACGCTCGACTGGAACAACGGCCGCCAGTACGTGGCGATGTGCTATTCGGACACCGTGCCGCTCTACGGGGCCGAGCGCCTGAACGAAGGCGCCTTCCCGTACAAGAAGCAGTGGACCGAACAGACTCCCGACGGTGGGCGGGAGACGCGGTACATGGAATATCCCGTGCTCTCGGGCCTGTACCAGTACCTTTCGATGCGGATCGCGAAGAGCTGGGACGCCTCGCCGCTGCCCGGCGCGCTCCAAGTGGTGATCTACTTCAACGTCGTCGCGGTCGGTCTCGCCATGGCCTGGCTGATCACCGTCTGGGCGTCGGCGTTGCTGTCCGGCCGCCGGATCTGGGACGCTGCGCTGATCGCCTGTTCGCCGTTGGTGATCGTGCACGCTTTCACCAATTTCGACGCGCTCGCCACGGCCTTCGCCGCGACCGGCCTGCTCGCCTGGGCCCGGCGCAAACCCGTGCTGGCGGGAGTGCTGCTCGGTCTGGGCGGCGCCGCCAAACTGTATCCGCTGTTGCTGCTCGGGCCGATCCTCGTGCTGTGCCTGCGTACCGAGACGATGCAACACACGCTGCGCACGCACCTCGGCCTGCGGATACGCGACATCGACGGCTGGCCGACCTTCCTGGCGTGGGTGCGGGAGACGCCCTACCGCATCCAATTCCTCAGCGCCCGCCCGATCGGTGCCGCGTCCGTCGCGATGTGCGCCGCGCTGGCGACCTGGCTGGTGGTGAACCTTCCGATCGCCGCGCTGTTCCCGAACGGCTGGCAGGAATTCTTCCGGCTCAACACCACGCGGCACGCCGACCCGGACTCGATCTATAACGTGATCTCCTCGTTCACCGGCTGGCGCGGCTTCGACGGCCCGCTGACCTACGGGGAGCAGCCCGCGATCCTGAACGCCGTCTCACTGCTGGCGTTCGTCGCGGCCTGCGCGGTGATCGCCTACATCGGTTTCACCGCGCCTCGACGGCCGCGGCTGGCGCAACTGTGCTTCCTCGTGGTCGCGGCGTTCCTGCTGACGAACAAGGTGTGGAGTCCGCAGTACTCGTTGTGGCTGGTGCCGCTGGCCGTCCTGGCGCTGCCGCACCGGCGCATCCTGCTGACTTGGATGACCGTCGACGCGCTGGTCTGGGTGCCGCGAATGTTCTACTACCTCGGCTTGGACCGCAAAGGTCTGCCCGAGCAGTGGTTCACCGGCACCGTCGCACTGCGCGATTTGGCGGTGGTGGGGCTGTGTGCCCTGATCGTGCGTCAGATCTACCGCCCGGAGGAGGATCTGGTGCGGCGCGACTTCGTCGACGACCCGGTCGGCGGTGTCGTCGACCGCATGCCGGACCCGCCGCTGCCCTGGCTGCCTGAGCCGCTGCGGCCGCGAACGGCGGTCGCGGGCGGCTGACCCGGTCACCGGTCCAGGCGCTCACCTCGTACGCAGGAAGCGCGCCTGCCGTTCCGGCTCGTGCGGCAACAGATCCAGATCGAGTTGCCACGCGCTGCCGGTCCACGGGTCGAACAGCGGCGTGCCGCCGATCGTCGGCAGGTGGCGGCACGACTGCGACAGCATCGCCACGGTGGTGTCGGCCGAATCTGATTCGTTCGCGCCCACGATCACGATGGACAGTCCGATCAACTCGCCGCGCGTGATCAACGCGCCGATGCGCTGCGCGTCCGAACTCTGGTAGCCGTGCGGGAAGTCCGCGGCCAGCAGGACCCGGTGCTCGTTGGGCGGCGTGAAAGCGCCGCTCGTATAAGCCAATTCGGCCAGTTCGGCCGCGTCCACCAGCGCTTGCAGCCGCGCCGAGATGTCGGCGTGGTCGGTGATCGGCGGTCCGTTCAGCACGGGAGCGAGCAGGCCGGTGAAGCCGCCGAACGCATCGGTGAGGTCGATGATGTCGACCAGCGTTCGCCGCTGCGGCGCCGTGGCGAGCAACCGCGCCAGCAGTGCGCCCACGACCGGCGCGACCGCACGGGTCGACTCGGCATCGATCCACAGCGGCCGATTCAGCGGCACCGGAACACAGTACGGAATACGCAGCGCCCCCCGGTCGAGCGCGTACAACTCGCCGAGCCGGATACCGTCGCTCGGCACGGACGGCTTGTCCCAAGCGGGTGAGTCCCAGGACGCGAGGGCGGGCGGCAGCACCCGGTCGGCCGCGGCGAGTTCGCCCATCAGCTGTTCGGCATCCCGCTGGTGATTGCGCTCGGCGGTGTCGACCAGTTCGTCGTGCCGTTGCTGCGCGGCGCTGCGCGCCTGCTCGGCCGCCGGAGTGTTCCTGGTCGCGGGATCGGAGACGGCGAGCGACAGTTCGTGATCCAACCGCTTGGCCGCGTACTCGCGTGCCGATACCAGCGCGGCGGCCGACCGCGCGGCGTCCTCGAACACCATCCACAGCCGTTCCAGGCCGTGACCGACTTCCAGCGGCGCACCGGCGGCGGCGATCTGCGCGTCACCCGCCAGTGGACCGGACATGGTGTGCGTACCGGGCTGGTCGACCTGCTCCGGGTCCGCACCGTCGACCTCGACGCCGTGCGCCGTGAGCAGCACGGCGAGGCCGCCCGCGTAACCCTGGCCCACCGCCCGCAGTTTCCAGGCCGGACCGCGCCGGTACACCTCCAGGCAGATCAGCGCCGTCTCACCGGACGACGGGGTGATCGCGAATTCCGCGGTCACGCTGTCGTTCTCGGACAGGGTGGCGGTGACCGGCCCGAGCCCGCCCGCCCGCGCGGGGGCGGCCGGGTCGGCGCTGACCACCAGCAACACGGCCTTCGCATCCGCGCGTACCTCGGTGAGCGTGATCGTGACCCCGTCGGCCGCCAAGGCGACCCCCGCCGTGGCGGGCTGGTTGTAGAAGACGAAATCGTCGCTGGAGAACACCTTCAGGTTCTCCGCCACCACCAGCGCGGAAACGTCGAGCGCAGCCTCGGCTTTCGCACTGAAACGAACGACCTCACCGGTCAACGGGATGTTCTGACCGGCCTGCAGTTGAATCACCTTGTCCGCCCCGCTGTCCCGCCGCCGATCAACCGTTGACGAGGAAGCGGCCGAGCTGCGGCACCGCCTCACCCGGATGCTTGGCCTGGAAGCCCTCGCCGAGCGCCTGCAGTTTCCAGTCGTTGCCCACCCGGTACAGCTTGGCCATCGCCATCGCGGTGAACGGCATGCCGCCCGCGAGGGTGTATCTGGCCAGCTCGCCGTTGTTCGTCCCGTCGACCAAGCGGCAGAACGCGTTCTGCACCTGCTCGAAGGTGTGGCCCTTGTAGGAGGTCACGATGAACAGCAGCGTGCTGACGTGCGCGGGGACGCGGGTCAGGTCGACCAGGATCACCTCGTCGTCGCCCTCGCCCTCGCCGGTGAGGTTGTCGCCCTGGTGGCGGATGGAGCCGTCTTTGGAAGTCAGCTGTCCGTAGTACGCGACGTCCACCGGGTTCATGTCGGCGAACATGATGACCGACGCGTCGAGGTCGATATCGACCGTGCGGTTGCCGAACATGCCGCGGCTGCGCACCGGATCCCAGCCGAGACCCATCTTCACGAAGGTCAGCGCGGCGCCTTCCTTGCGCAGCGTGACGCGCTGCCCCTTGACCAGGCTGACCGGGCGGTCCTTGCTGAGGCTGACCTCGGCGGGCTGCTGCGGCTGCGACGGCTGGCCGGGCGGCGGGTAGCCGGGTCCGGGGGCGGGCGGCGGCGGGTAACCCGGACCAGGCGGCGGGTAACCAGGGGCACCCTGCGGTGGCTGGCCTGGGCCGGGCGGCGGGTAGCCAGGTCCGGGCGGCGGATAACCACCGGTCGGCGCGTACTGCGGCGCCTGCTGCTGGGTCGGGTACGCCGGGGTGGTCGGCGGCGGGTAGTTCGGCTGCTGCTGGGCGGGCGGCTGCTGAACCGGCTGCTGCGGAGGCGGCGGAGCCTGCGCGGGCTGGGCGGGAGCATCGTCGACCGTCACACCGTGATCGGTGACCAGCGCGGCGAAACCGCCCGCGTAGCCCTGTCCGACCGCACGCACCTTCCACGCACCCTGGCGGCGGTACAGCTCGAGCGCGATCACGATCGACTCGGTGTTCAGCCCGTCGATCCGGTAGGCGTACAACTGATTTCCGGCCGTGTCCGACACGATCGCGGTCGGGGCGGGGAACCTACCGAAATTGCTGTTCGCGTCGTCGAGCGTGATCACAGCGCGAATCTGGTCGATGTCGGCGGGCACCGCGTTCAGCGACACCGCCAGCGACGCGGGCTGGCCCGCGGGCGCCGGCTGCAGATTGACACCGGGGCCGCTCGGCTGGTTGAAGAAGACGAAATCGGCATCGGAACGGACCTTGCCCCGCTCGGTGACCAGTAGCGCCGACAAATCCGCCGGCGCCGTGAGCTGGACGGATATCACCACGTCGTTGGTGGCCAGCGGACCGTTCTGGCCCTTGGCGAGAGTTGCGGACAAGTTCGACCCTTCGCTTGTCGGTGCGTTCGCCTGACACTCTACGAGAAACGCGCTGCGCGGCGCTGGAATCGAACGGCCGTGCTGCCCCGACACCCCCGGAACCATCGGTTAGGGTGACGGCACGTAGATGGAATACGGCGATCCCACCGTGTTCCCGATCGAGACAGCAGGCAAAGATTCCATGGCGCAACTGTTCGAGCACTCGAAGAAGGTGATCGAGGCCCATCTGGCCGGCACCAGCCTCCGCGCGATCTCCGGTTCGATGATCGCCTACGAGGGAAATGTGCAGTTCAAGGCGGCCGGCTTCGGCGGTGGCGACGGCGTGCTCGCCGGGCTGAAGCGCCGGGCCACCGGTGAGAAACTCTCGCTGATGGAGTGCGCCGGTCACGGACGAGTGTTCTTCGCGGTCAACGGCCAGCACGTCACCGTCGTCAACTTGAACAACGAGACGCTGCAAGTGGAGTCGCAACAACTGCTCGCGTTCGCCGGGAACCTGCGCACCGACGTGCGTTTCGCCGGTTTGCGCGGTGCGTCGACCGGACAGGGCCTGTTCACCACGACCGTCTCCGGCCAGGGCCAGGTCGCGCTGCTCTCGGCCGGCGGTCCGCTCATCCACCTGGAGGTCTCGCCGCAGTACCCGCTGATCGTCGATCCGGACGCGTTCGTCGCGGCGCGCGGAAACCTCAACCAGTCCTTCGTCACCGACGTGTCCTGGCGCAGTTTCGTCGGTCAGGACGCGGGCGAGGCATTCTCGCTGCGCTGGGACGGCCACGGCGTGGTGTTGATCCAACCGGCGGAACGGTAGAGACGGATGTTCGAGAAGATCAACGGCAAAGTCGTCAAGGTCAACGTCGGAATGGCGGGCGGCGTGGTCGCTCGCAACGGCGCGATGCTGTTCTACACCGGCGATGTTTCCTTTGCTCCCCACCAGATTCCGGGGGCTGGAGGGATGGGCGGCATGGGCGGGCTGATGGGGCTCGCGGGCCGTGCGATGGCGGGTGAGCACGAGCGCACCATGCTCGCGCAGGGCAATGGCGAGGTCCATTACGGATTCGCCGGCCTGGAGGTGCACGTCGTGCACATGCAGCCGGGTGCGACGTTGCGCGTCGAGGCTTCGCGGCTGCTCGCCAACACCGCCGGATTGCAGAGTTCGGTCGTCTCGGTGATGAGTTCGGGTGGCGGAGGCGGTGGCGGCCTGATGGGCGCGCTGCGTGGCGCCGCCTCGGGGGCGTTGACCGGACAGGGCCTGTTCACCACCCAGTTGTCCGGGCAGGGCGCCGCGGTGCTGCTCGCGCACGGCGGATTCCTGGAATTGCAAGTAGGCGGCCCGAATCCGATCGTGGTCGATCCGCAAGCCTTCGTCGCCGCCTACGGCAATGTGCAGACCGAGCTCAAAGCGGAGCTGAGCTGGCGAGACGCCGTCGGGCGCGGTTCCGGCGAGGCGATGCAGTTGCATTGCGTCGGGCAGGGCGTCGTCTACGTGCAGGCCTCCGAAGAGAAGTTGTGAGCATGTCCCAGATCCTCAACCCCATGAATCTCGGTGAGAGCGACAACATCCCGGGAAACAGCTACGCGTACTGCATCGACCTGAACAAGCCGTGGTTCATGCGCAAGGGCGCGATGATCGCCTACTACGGCGATATCCGGTTCCAGGCGCTCAGCCACGGGTTGCAGGGTGGACTGCTGCACATGGTGTCTCAGCAGTTCTCGGCGCCGCTGTTCACCGGCGACTACGTCGTCGCGGAGGGGCACGGCAAGCTGATCATCGGCGACCGTGGCTACGACATCAACTCCTACGATCTCGAGGACAACGGCAACCTGACCATCCGGGCGGCGAACCTGCTGGCTTTCGAGCCGGGCCTCTCGCTCAACCAGTCCATCGTGCCCGGGTTCCTCACGTTGATCGGCACCGGCAAGTTCCTGGCCTCGTCCAACGGGCCGGTGATGTTCGCCGAGCCACCGCTGCGCGTCGACCCCGAGTCGCTGGTCGGCTGGGCGGATTGCCCTTCCCCGAGCCACCACTACGACGAACGCTGGATCTCGGGTTTCCT
This sequence comes from Nocardia sp. NPDC004260, assembly GCF_053603155.1. NCBI lineage: Bacteria > Bacillati > Actinomycetota > Actinomycetes > Mycobacteriales > Nocardiaceae > Nocardia > Nocardia sp. NPDC004260. The sequence continues at coordinate 66,758 of NZ_JBSGEZ010000009.1, forward strand.
GGCCGCCGGTGCGGCACGATTCGGCGTGAACTCCGGTGAGGAGCGCCAGTTCGATTTCACCGGCGCGGGGACCGTGCTGATCCAGTCCAGCGAGAAGGTGCTCAGCGACTCCGTGCTGGTGCGCACCATCGAGGGACAGATCCAGAGCGGCATCACCGTCGGCGGCCTGCAACGACTGCAAGGACTCATCGCCCAGCAACTGGCCGGGCACCAGCAGTACTGAAACGCGGCGGTGACGCGAATCGGGTACCGACGGTCGCGGCCGTGCCCGCGTAATCACTCGTGTGGGGGATTCGCGGCCCGCCGGACCCGGATACCGTTCATTCGTGTTTCACATCCTCTCCTCCCAGGTTCTGCGCGCGGCGCTGCCCGCGGCAATCCTTGCCGCGGTAGTGGCGGCGCCCGCCGCCGCGACGCCGATTCCTTCGGTGCCCGCCGTGCCGGAACCGGCGCGATTCGTCGGCGCCGCCGCGAGCGGCGAACCGGTCACCGGCATCCCACCGGTCCCGCAGAACCCACATCTCGCGCCGAACGGAAACTCGGGCGTCCACAACGACGGGTGGATGAGCGATACCTACAGCCGCCCCGGTCCGCTCGGCCGGTCACCGCGGACCGATTCCCTGCTGCTCGGCAGCGAGTGCGGTTCGGTGGCGTTCGACCGCGCCGGACGCATCGTCAGCACCTGCCTGGGGCTGCAACCGGGCCTCTACCTCATCGACCCGACGACGATGAGCGTCCTCGGCAAACATCCACTGCCGGGCAAGAATCCCCTCGATACGCTGCGGCCCGGCGCTTTCAACAACTTCGGCGGCGGCGGGTACTTCTACCTCGATGACGAAGACCGCGCCGTGGTGGGCACCAGCACCGGGCACATCCAAGTGTTCGCCGAGAACCCCGCTGCCGACGGGTTCTCGCTGGTACGCGACTACGACCTGACCGGCGTGCTGCACCCGGAGGAGACGCTGAACTCCGCACTGCCGGACTCGAACGGCCTGATCTGGTTCGTGGCCAAGACGAACGGCGTGGTCGGCACACTGGATCCGGATACCGGAGCAGCGCAGGTGGTTCGGCTCGGAGATGGTACGGAGAACCAGATCGAGAACTCGTTCGCGGTCGGTGCGGCCGGTGAGGTCTACATCGCCACCAACCGGCAGCTCCTGCGTTTCGACGCCGGTTCCGACGGCGCGCCCCGGATCACCTGGCAGACCACCTACGCCAACAGCAACCAGCGCAAGCCGGGCCAAGTGGACGACGGAACCGGCACCACACCTACCGTCCTGCCCGACGGCTATGTCGCCATCACCGACAATGCCGATCCGATGAACGTCGTCGTCTACCGCACCGCGCCCTCGGTCGCCGAACGGCAGGTCTGCGCGGTGCCGGTGTTCGAGCCGGGCCACAGCGCCACCGAGAACTCGCTGATCGGCGCGGGACGCTCACTCATCGTCGAGAACAACTACGGCTACGGACACCCCGACGCGGTCGCCTCCGGCAAGACCACCGCTGCGGGCTTCGCCCGTGTCGACATCGACACCGACGGCAACGGCTGCCATCTGACCTGGACCAATTCGGTCGAAGCAGCGCCGTCGGTGGTACCGAAGCTGTCCCTGGCCACCGGGTTGATCTACACCTACACGGAGGGCACCGATCCGAGCGATCCTTGGTACTGGACGGCCCTCGACTACCGCACCGGCGCGACCGTGTGGAAACAGCTGTCCGGCACCGGCCTCGGCTTCAACAACAATTACGCCGGAATCGCCCTCGGCCCCGACGGAGCGGCCTACCTCGGCACACTCGGCGGACTGGTGTCGATGCGCGACAGCGGGTGAGCCGGGGCGCGCGAACCGCGTCAGAGCGGAACAGGCTAGTGGGCGTATCACCTACGGAGAGCAAAGGATTCGCTACAGCTCGGTGAACTCGCCTTGATGTTCGCCAGGGCAGGCGCCGGTCAGCGGAGAATCGAAAGATGGCTGACTTGGCGCTTTCGCCGCAGCGTCGCACGGCGCTGACGAACCTCGTCCAAGACGAATCCAGCTTCGCGACAGCGTATCCGCGGGTCGCGGAGTACTGGTCTACCGCGGGCCGGTTGCCCGGCACCGGTGACGACATCAGCGACGCCTCCTTCGACCTACACCTACTGCACTACATGACCGGCGGTGCCAGCACGAATCCGTACTGGGACATCGTCGCCGCCGCGGTATCGCCCGGACCGAGAGAGCGCGCGAACCGCGCCGAGGTGAACGGCGGCAACCCGAAAGGCAGTGCGCGGCTGGCGTATGCGCAGATAGTGCTGCAAGCCGCGTACGCGTACGCGATCCCCGCGCCTGCCACACTGCGCTGGGTAGCGGACGTCGCGCAGGGCAGGCCGGTACTGGAGGTCGGCTCCGGGCGCGGTTACTGGGCGCATCAACTCACCCGAATCGGCGTGCCCATCAGCGCTTTCGACTCCCACCCGCCGGACCGGGCGACCAACACGGCCTTCCCCGCCGCGCCGGGGCAGACCGCGACCTGGCATCCCACCGCCACGCCGCCGTCTTCCACGGCCGCTCTGGTCGCTGGGCATGCCGACCACGCGCTGTTCCTCTGCTGGCCGCCCGGCTGGGAGAACCCGATGGCCTCCATGACCCTCGCCGCCTACCAGGAGGCGGGCGGCTCGTCGCTGATCTACATCGGCGAAGCGCGCGGCGGGCGGACGGCCGACAGCGCGTTCTTCGACCTGCTCGAAGCCGGATGGACCTTGCTCGACCAGGACCCGGGCTATATCTCGTGGTGGAATCTCGGCGACCGGGCACAGTGCTGGCAGCGCCGGTAGGGGTCAGCTCGCGCGCTGGAACTCCCACGGGTCGTGCGCACTGATCAGGGTGACCTCGTCGCCGTGATCGCGGTGTAGCTCGCGCAGCCGCGCCTGGGTGCCCAGCCGCAGGTCGTGGTGGACCTCGGAACCGGTCTGCACGACGTCGAGCACCGGGTGCGGCTGCGGAGCCGGATCGAGTTCGCGGTGGTAGTAGTACGCGTCGCCGCAGTGCAGCAACCAACTGTCGCCGTGGCGAACGGCGACCCCGGTGTGGCCCGCGGTGTGCCCACCCAGCGGGATCAATTGGAAGTCGTCGGGCAGGTCCTTCGGTTGGATCGCGTTGAAGCCGAACCATTTTCCGGTCGGTTCCGCCGGGTAGGCCACCCAGTTCGGATCGTGCGCCCAGTGCGCGGAGCGATAGCGGAAGCTCGGCGCTTCGGCCTGCGCCGCTGCCAGTTCGGCGGCGAGGACGTGGACCTGCGCGTGCGGGAAGTCGGGCAATCCGCCGCAGTGGTCCACGTCGAGGTGGGTGAGGATGATGTGCCGGACGTCCGCGGGCTCGTAGCCGAGCCGTTCGACCTGCCGGGTCGCGGTCTCGTCTTCGGAGAGGATGGGCTGGGCCATCGCCACCCAGTCCGCGCCGAGGGTGCCCGCCGGGTCGCGCACGTCGTCCAGTCCGATGCCCGTCTCGATCAGGACCAGGCCGTCGGACGCGGTCTCGACCAGCAGGCAATGGTTCACGGCATGCGCGGGCGCGGGTCCGTCGTAGGTGGCTTCGATCTGCCGAACCGATCCGCAATTGAGGTGATGGATTGTCATGTGAGCTAGTCTGTGACTTGAAGCGCGGTTCAAGTCAAGGAGACGAGATGACCGACCTGCTCGATATCGCCGAGGTCGGCGAACAAACCGGCCTCGCCCCCTCCGCCCTGCGTTTCTACGAGAAACGCGGACTCATCGCCCCGACCGGCCGCAACGGCCTACGCCGCACCTACCACCCCGATGTCCTGAGTCGCCTGGCACTCATCCTCTGCGCACGCGGCGCCGGATTCACCCTCACCGAAATCGCCCGCTTCCTCCGCGCCTCCCCCTCCGACGCCGAACTACGCGCCCGCATGGCCGAAAAAGCCCGGCAACTCGACGACGACATAACCCGCCTCATCCGCATGCGCGACAGCCTCCGCCACGCCGCCACCTGCACCCACGACCCGTTGGTCGAGTGCCCGGACTTCAAATCCACCTTCGAACCGACCGCCAGCGCTGTGTGAGGCGGCGAATCCACATCAACACCAAATGCCACCGCGTATTCGACGGAACCAAAACGGCGTCTCTTCCATCTAATCTCGATGTAAGGCAATGAAGTTGATCTCCTGGGTTGAGCTTTTCGTCTCAACCACGGGCTGATGAAGCGGTCGCCGGGAGACCCAACGAAGTTGCAACTGATGGCACCGTTCCGGTGCTCGACATGGGGAGTCGAGTTGAATTTACGCGCACTTGTGATGGTCGCAGCGGCGATTGCGGTCCCGATCATTGGTCTGACACCGGGTCCAGTGGCTCATGCCTCATTCCCCTGGGGGGCATGCGGCGCCAGCTCGCCCGAGGACAAGGTGGTCACAACCTTCGGTGAGTGGAGGCTGCTGTGCGGGAACAAAGACTATGGGTATCGGCATATCCAAGCCGGCCACATGAGCGACTGGGAAGGGCTCGCGGCGATCGAGGGCCGCAACTGGCGCGACATCGCCGATATGGCAATCGCCAAAGCTCACGACGCACCCGACTGGCATGGCCCGCAGAGCGCCGGTAAGTATTGTTATACGGGGCAGATCTATCTGGTCAACCGGAGCACGGGAGCGATAGCCAAGACCGTCCAGCCCACCGTAATCGTGAGCGAGAGCGGGATAGTGATCACCGCCTTCCCTGGAGGAGCATGCCGTGGAAAGGTCTGAACCCAGCGTGGACGAACTCGCCGAGTCGGTGATTCGTGCCGGGACAGAGTCCGGATACCGGATCAGCCGCGACGAGGCGGGTCGGTTGCAGATAACCGCTGTCGGCGACTCACCGGTCGAACCTCCGCTGACTTTCGTGGTAACGGACCAGCAGCTCCGCGACTACTACGCACGCCTGGCGGCAAATACGGGAGGACCGGTGGGCGCGGGCACCCCGTGGAAAACATGGATGCTCTTGATGTCGACCCATCTCGACGAAGCTGTTTACAAGGCCGGAGTACTGAACCAGCCTTGCGTGATCGTGATCGGGGAGACTGGCTTCTGGCCCGTACCAAAGTAGAGGCAGGCGATTCACCGCTTCGGGACCGGCTCAGCGCAGCAGGGGTCCCGCGATGCGACAACCTCGGTACAGAGGGATCGAGAGCAGGGATGCCGAAGTCCGTGCCGGCTACTCGGAAGGCGTCGGAGCAGCCTTGATGAACCAGTTGATGATCTCCTCGCCCGCGAGGATGCCGGTGGCTCGGGTGACGGTGAGGTTGGGGTGGGTCCAGTTGAGTTGTTCGAGTTCGCCGTGGCGGGGGCGGATGGCGGAGTCGGCGGCGCGCAGCATTTCGGCGTCGAGGGCGCCGTCGCCCGCGGCGAGGGTGCGCGCCTCGTCGGCGAGTTCCCGGTTTTCCCACAGGCGCTTGCGCACCTCGGCGACCGCGCGGCTCTTGCAGACCGCGACCGGCATGGTGTAGATCTTGCGGCCCTGCTGGGAGGCCGACCAGCCGCGCGGACGGCACCAGTCGTCCCACTCGGCGAGGAATCCCTCGGGGACGGCTTTGGGCTTGACCACCAGATAGCAGAACAGGTGGTCGGCCACGCGGAACTTGGTGACCCAGGAGTCATCGATGCGGGTGTGCAATTCCTTGCTCACCTCGGACAGGGTGGCCCCACCCGCACGGACCTTGGCGTCGATGTCGATGCGCCAGCTCAAATCGGGCACACCGTCCACCAGGATGTTCCCGCCGTTGCTGGTGATGGCGTAGCGCCACGGCGCTCCGGGCAGCCGGATGCGGTCGAACTGTTTGATGGTGCGGGTGGTGGTGGGAACGACGGCGGCGGGTTCGGTCAGGGTCTGCATCCGCAGCGCCGCGGTGGTGGTCATGAACGACAGCGGCGACCCTTCCAGATGCTCCACGCAGACCGTCGGCACGTCGGCGGTGGTGCTGAAGGCGTTACGCGAGTAGATCATCGTCCGGTCCAGGTCGGTCGCGATCAGCGCCCGTCTTCGATGGGTTGCCGGGGATAGGTTCACTGCTGCACGTCCTTGATCAATCCCATACACGAATATGCCAGGTCGGCGACGATTTCGACCGGGACACCCCGGGCCGAGGCGAGCATCCGGATGTGCGCGTGCTCCGGCGCGTCCGCCTCACGCACCAGCACCCGCCACGGCACCCGCCGCAGCAGCACCCGCGTGGTCTCGCCGACACCGGGCTTCACGAAATTCACGCTGGTGATGCCGTACCGCTCCCGCACCTGCTCCACCGATGCCCAGCCGGTCCAGGTGGGCGTCCGGTCGCTCGCGCGGATCGCGGCCACCTCGGCGGGCACCCGATCGCGGATCGCGTCGAAGGCGCCGCTCACGGTGTCCAGCAGGCGCCCGGACACGTCGTCACCGGCCAGTTCGCGGTAGAACTTGGCGCCGTGGAAATCGCCGGGTCCGATCAGCGTGTCGTTCAGAACCGTGCGCGAAACCAGGCCGGAGACAGTCGAATTCAGGCAGGCCGAGGCGATCAGGAAGTCGTCGCGGGTGCCGTAGGTGCGCACGCAGTGCCCTGGATCGGCCAGCACCGCCAATTCGTCGTCGAACCGCGGGCCACCGGCGGCGTGGTAGGCGTCCAGCGCTTCGGTCAGTTCGCGGGTGATCGCGCCTTTGCCCGTCCATCCGTCCACGAACACGACCGAGGACGGATCGTGCTGCTCGGCCAGATAGTCCAGCGCGACCGCGTCGATGCCCCGATCCCGCACGATCGACACCGCGTAGTGCGGCACCTCCAGGCTCGGACGCCGCGAACGCAGCCACCGGCGCATGAGAATGCCGACCGGCGTGCCCGCGCGAGCCAGCGACACCAGGACGACGTCCTCGCCACGTTCGGCGACGACCAGCTCCGACACGGTCGCCACGGCCAGCGCGAGCCGTTCGGCGCTGGCCGCGAGCACCTCGTCGAACAGCGCCCGGTACGACGCGTCGGGCTGATATTCGATCGGCAGCGACTCCGCGTAGTGCGCCTTCCCGGCCTGGATCCGCCGTTCCCGCTCGGCGATGTCGGCCTCCAGGTCGACTTCCGACAGATCCTTCAGCAGCCAGGAGACTTCCTCGGCCGCGTAGGAGCCGAATTCCGGTCCGTGCAGCGGGATGGGTAGCGCGCCCACCCTGGTGCTGGTCATATCCGGCCCCCGTTCGACTCCACGCGTTCGGCGTACAGCCGCCGCGGATCCGCCTCCGGTAGCACCGCGAGCAGCACGTCGGCCCCGGAAGCGGTCAGTACATCGATCAGCCCGTGTTCGGCCATCAGCTCCGCGGTGTCGGCCGGCGAGTCGACCACGACGACGAGCACCGGATCGGCGGCCGGGCCGTCGCCCTCCGCGCCGCTGTCGACGCCGTCGTCGGTGATCGTCACGGCGGCATCGCGGCCCGATGGGGCGGCGACCAGCCCCGCCAAATCGGCCTCGAACAGGTCGAGCGAGGTCACGGGCCACTGCGCGTTGTACAGATAGCGCGGCGCGGCATCGCCCGGCTCGGGTGCGGTGAAGCGAAACCCTCGTCGCAACGGATATCCCGGCTCATCCAGCACGTACGCGGGCGATCGCGTGGTGGTCTGGAAGCGGGTGGGCGTACCCGACTCGGCGAGCAGCGCCGCCAACCGCAGGGGCAGGTACATCAGCTCCTCGTGTCCGAGCACGATGACGGTCCTGCCCGCGAAGTCCGCGTCGAGCCGGGCGGTCAAAGCCTCGCCTGCCTCCAGCAGCGCCGCCTCGAACGCGCCGATGTCGGAAGCGAGTACGCCGTGCCTGCCACCCTCTGGAACCGCGGTCGGCCAGGGGAGTTCGACGCGTCCGAACGAGCCGAGGTGCGCGGCGGTCGGGTTGAACCGCGGTTCGGGAAGCGCGCCGACCGCGTCGACCAGCCCGTCGGGCAGCGACGCGCGACCGATGGCGAGACAGACCGTGTCGATGCGGGCACCGAGTTCGGCCGCGGCCGCGTCGAAGTGGGCGCGATCGGCCTCGGTGCGCAGATCGACCAGTGACGCGAGCACGTAGTGCGCACGGGGCGCGAAGGCGTGCAGCGCGCGCACCGCATCGATCGCCGTCGCGCCGGTGGATATCTCGTCATCGACCAGTACCAGCGGCAGATCGTTGACGAAGATGTCGGCAGGCGCCGGTTGCAGCAGGTGGGAAGTGGCGTGCGAGTGCCCTTCCTCGAAACCGGCGAGTGTCGACGCGTGCGGCACCGCGCGCCGAGTCGAATGCAGATAGCAGCTCGCGCCGATTCGCGCGGCCACACAATGACCGAGACCCGTTGCGGTCTCGGCGAATCCGAGCACGACGGCTTCGCGCTCACCGAGCACCGCGCGGACCAGATCGCCCAGCTGATCGCCCGCACCGAGCACCACCCGCGGATCGGTCGGCAGATGCTTGCCCAGCACGGTGGAAACCAGCAGGTGCGCCCGGCGCCGATTGTTGTGGCGCACACCCGGCTGCACCAGGGCCGAGATCGGCAAACTCGCCGTGCGCAGCCGGTCCGAGCCGAGTTCGCGCACCGGATCATGATGCAGGTCTATACCGAGAACCTTTGTCGCCCAATATGTTTCGTTGTCGCCGAAATCGGTCGCGGTCCGGCTCATACGGTGACCAACGCCGTCAGCAGATCCACGAACGACACTCCCTTGTTCGCCACGCCGAACACCCGTGCGCGCAACAAGGTCTGTCGCGCCCAACTGCGATGCGGCCGCATCTCGTTCATCTTGTTCCGGTAGCCGGAGGCCGCCACGCCGCCGACGTCGTCACGCAGGATGTCCAGCGCGTCCGAGTACTCCTCGTGCGTCACCACCGACAACGCGTGCACGGCCGCCACGTGGGACGGGTGGATCACCGTCTTGCCCTGGATGCCGTTGGCCCGGTCCAACGTGATCTCCCGCAGCAAACCGTCCAGATCCCGGCTGACCAGGTACTGCCGGAACGGCACCGCATCGGACTCCTCGAACGGCGCCGTCCGCAGCAGCGGCCGGAACATTCGTTCGTGATCGGCGAAGTACTCCCACACCGGCCCCGTGATGACGAAACCGGTTCCGTCCGCGCGCCCCAGGTAGTTCACGATGTCGGCGATGACGTCGGCGACCACGCGCACGTCGTAGATGGTCAGGTCGCGGTCGCGCCGGATGCCGAAGGTCGAGCACATGTCGGTCGCGCCGACCCGCACCGCGAGCACCCGGTCCCGGTGCGCGGCCAGCAGCGCCGCGATCTGGGTGAGTTCGTAATCGCGGGTCTCCCGATGCACCAGCCCCGCCGACTCCAGCACCGGCATCCCGTACAGCGGCCGGTCCAGCCGCTGCGCCGCCACGTTCAGCGCGTTGAGGTACTTCGGCCCGGTGACGCTGTCGAACTTCGGGAACACGAACCCGGTCAGCACCTTGGCGCCCGGTCCGAGTTGCTCGATCAGCTCGGTGATCGTGTCCGCGTCGCGCACCCGAACGAACAACAGCGGGTTGGCGTCGTGGCTGCCCGCGAGCAGATCCAGCGCGTCGACGGTCTGCCGCTTGGCGTACTCCACCTCGTGATCGGCCACCGCGTCCTCGAGGTCGATCACCATCGAACACACGCCGTGCTCGGCCCGCCTGCCGATCGTCAGCGCGAGATCGGGCCTGGTCGCGGGCGCGTACAGCGTCGCACCGAGACCGATCGCGAGCAGCTCGCGATCGGTGTTGTCGTCGCCGAACGGTTCGGGCTGCCGGTGGAAAAGACGCCTCGCCTCCGGTCCGTGCAACTGCCGGAAGTGGCGCAGCGGCATTCGCTTCCGCAGGGAAACCTCCTGCTGGACGGCGATGCCTGCGGTCATCGTTGCCCCATTCTCATTCTCGTCGTGGTCCTGCTTGTCTTCTCATTCGATCCACTACCCCGGCTATGAATTCGGTGACGGCATCCAGTTCCGCCACATAGGCCCAGTAGTCGGGGTGACGCCCCGACAGTGTTTCGCTGATTCGGTCGATTCGTGCCGCTTGCGCGTCGAGGACCGACCCCCATTCGGCGACCAGCCCGCGGCTCACCGCGAGCATCTGCGCGTCCCGCAGCCGGAATCGTACGGCCTTGGCCTGCTCTTGCGGGTCGGACCGAACCGCACGCAGCAGGCTAAGCCGCTTGGTGACGGCGTCGACTCGCTGCTCGGCCTCGGCGAGGAACCCGCGCGCGGATGTGGTCAGATCAAGTGCAAACTCCGGATTGTTCTCTACCGCCGCCGCACGCGCCCTGCCGAGGGCCGCGTCCGCGGCCTCGATGGCTCGCTGACTTTCCCGCTCATTGTTAGCCAGATCGGCCGAACTCGCAGCATTGAACTCGCGCAGCAGCGCCGAGAACGCCTGCGGAACGCCTTCGGCCCTGGTCCGGACGGCGGCAAGTCGGGTTGTCACGGACGATATCGCGTTGTTCGCGGCCGCCGCCCGAGATGGTGCTTGCGCCAACGCATCCGCCAGCTCGTTGGTGACCGCCTGCAGATGGTTCGCCGCCTCCCGCACGGTGCCCGCGGACGCGCCGGAACCCGCCGCCTCCAGTGTGACCAGCGCCTCATCGACCGCGGCGGCGTGCCTGCGCACCGACGGATAGTCCGCGAACTCCGATTCGGCGGCCCGGCCGCGCACACCGGCCGCGGCGACCTTCACCTGCTGGGCCAACTGCGGCACCGCGCCGAGTACCGCCACCGCCTCTTCCAGCTTGCCCTGGTCGCCGCGATAGAACTCGTCGACCGCGCGCGCCGCGTCGGCCAGTTGCCGTACCGCTGCGTCGACGCGCTGCCGACCCTGCGGCACCGGCGGGCCGCCCTGCTGCGCGGCCTCCAGCTCGGCGCTCAGCGTCAGGTACACCTCCGCGGCGCCATAGCAGCTGTGCCGCAACGGTTCCCAGCGCGCGCCCGTGCGCCGCTCGGGGAAGATCTGATCGGCGGCGTGCACCGCGGCCTCGGCCGCGCTCTGGCGCCGATCCATGTCGAGGAAAGCCGTCGCCAGCGTCGCGCGGGCATGCTCGATCCACTCGTCGTTCTCCGACGAACGAAACCATCCACGCCTCCGGCCTGCCACGCCCCGATGGTAGGAGATCTTCCTGTTCGCCGGGGGTTACGCGGGTTCCTACGAAAGTTCGCGGAAACCTACTACTGTCGATGGCGTCCCCGGCGATCCGGACATGCTGGGAACCAATGACGGACTATTGAAAGGGAATCCCGCATGGGTGTCAGTTTGTCCAAGGGCGGCAATGTCTCGCTGACCAAGGCGGCGCCTAACCTCACTGCTGTCTCGGTCGGCCTGGGGTGGGATGTGCGGACCACCACCGGCACCGACTTCGACCTCGACGCCAGCGCCATCGCGACCGGCGGGGACAAGAAGGTCCTGTCCGACCAGCACTTCGTCTTCTTCAACAACCTGCGTTCTCCCGAGGGCTCGATCGAGCACGCGGGCGACAACCGGACCGGCGAAGGTGAGGGCGACGACGAGGTCATCAACGTCGACCTGGCGAACACCCCGCCCACGATCGAGAGCATCTTCTTCCCGGTCTCGATCTACGACGCCGACTCCCGGTCGCAGTCCTTCGGCCAGGTCCGCAACGCCTACATTCGTGTCGTGGACCGCAGCAACGGCGAGGAGCTCGCCCGCTACGACCTCACCGAGGACGCCTCGACCGAGACCGCCATGGTCTTCGGCGAGCTGTACCGCAACGGCACGGAGTGGAAGTTCCGCGCGATCGGTCAGGGCTACGCCTCCGGTCTGGCGGGCATCGCCCGTGATTACGGCGTGAACGTCTAAGGAAAACTTCGCCGTTCACAGGGGGCCCGGCGACGGGCCCCCTCGTCGTGCCACCCAGGCATGCCGGCGCCCTGGGAGCAACGTTGGACAACCGGCGATCCAGCAGCCACGCTGGTAGCAAACGTCGCCGCCTCGTTTTCACTCACGAAAGGTCCCAGCGTGGTCCTGCGCATATTCGGCATGTCCCTCGTCGTCACGGTGCTCTCGCTCGTAGTTGCGGTCGTGTACGGCGGACCGACCGCCCTCGCGCTCGCCGCGATCCTCGGCATCCTCGAGGTGTCGCTCTCGTTCGACAACGCCGTGATCAACGCCACCGTCCTGGAACGGATGAGCGCGTTCTGGCAGCGGATCTTCCTCACCGTCGGCGTGCTGATCGCCGTGTTCGGCATGCGGCTGGTCTTCCCGCTGGCGATCGTGTGGATCACCGCGGGGCTGGATCCGGTGCGGGCCTTCGACCTGGCCCTCAACCCGCCCCCGGATGGCGCCCTGACCTTCCCGGACGGCAGCCCGAGCTACGAGAAACTGCTCACCGACGCGCATCCGCAGATCGCGGCGTTCGGCGGTATGTTCCTGGCCCTGCTGTTCCTCAACTTCATCTTCGAGGAACGCGAGATCACCTGGCTGAGCTGGCTGGAGCGGCCGCTGGCCAAGGCGGGCAAACTGGATATGCTTTCCGTGGTGGTCGCGGGTGCGGGCCTGATCCTCACTGCGGAGTTCATCGCTGACGAGGCGCACCGCTCGACCGTGCTGGTCGCGGGCCTGCTCGGCATGATCACCTACATCGCGGTGGACGGGCTCGGCTCCATGTTCCACACCGAGGAGCAGAGCGAAGGGCCGTCGGAGCTGGTCAAGGCCACCGGTAAGGCGGGCTTCTTCCTGTTTCTCTACCTGGAGGTGCTCGACGCGTCGTTCTCCTTCGACGGCGTGATCGGCGCGTTCGCCATCACCTCCGATCCGATCATCATCGCGCTCGGCCTCGGCCTGATCGGTGCCATGTTCGTCCGGTCGATCACGGTGTACCTGGTTCGCAAGGGCACGCTGTCGGAGTACGTCTACCTGGAGCACGGCGCGCACTGGGCGATCGGCGCGCTCGCGGCCATCCTGCTGGTCTCGATCGGCGTGCACATCAACGAGATCGTCACCGGTCTGGTCGGCGTCGCGTTCATCGGCGCGGCATTCATCACCAGCATCGTCCGCAATGGCCGAGCGGACGAGGAGGAACTCGACAGCGAACGGGAACCGACGCCGGTAGGCTGATTCCCGGCAAGCAGCCGAAGACCCGTTGCGGCAGCGGCCCCGTCCCGAGGGACGGCCGCTGCCGCTCTCGTTTCCACAGAGGGGGGATCGCGCCATGGCGATCGACGACAACCCCGGCGTCAACCTGTCCAAGGTGACCCTGTCGAAGGCGACACCGAGCATCAACCTGACCAAGCCGGGTGAGCAGCAGGGCACCATGCGGGTCAACCTGAACTGGTCGAGCGGACCTCGCGGATTCTTCCGCCGCTCCAAGCCGATCGATCTCGACCTCGGCTGCCTCTACGAACTGTCCAACGGCGCCAAGGGCGTCGTCCAGGCGATCGGCGACAATTTCGGCACGCTGGAGGCCGAGCCCTACATCCGGCTCGACGGCGACGATCGCAGCGGCGCGGCCGCGTCGGGCGAGAACCTGCACATCGACCTCGCGCGGCCCGAGCTGTTCCGGCGCATCCTGATCTTCGCCTTCATCTACGAGGGCGTGCCGAACTGGGCCGCCGCCGACGGCGTGGTGACGCTCTACCCCACATCCGGTCCGCAGGTCGAGGTCCGCCTCGATTCTCCGGTGGACGGCGCCCGCTCGTGCGCCATCGCCCTGCTGCAGAACCAGGGGGCCGGGATCACCGTGCACCGGGAAGTGCACTACGTCAACGGCGCCCAGCGCGAGCTCGACCAGGCATACCGGTGGGGCATGCAGTGGCAGGCCGGGCGCAAGTAGGTCACCGCGGTACGGGCACCGGCTGCCGCGCGACGACCGCCGACGCCGCCGGCCTGCGAGCCGCGAACACCAGGCCCACCAGGCCGATGGCGAGTCCGGCGACCGTCAGCGGTCGCAGCGGCTGATCGATCAGCAACCAGGCCAGGATCGCGGTCACGGCGGGCGTCGCGAAGAACAGCTTGCCCACCCTCGTCGCGTCCCACCGGCGCAGCATGGCGTTGAGCAGCAGGAACGCGGCCATGGAGTTGACCAGCACCATCCAGACGAGCGACCCGGCGAACCGGCCCACGTCCGACACGTGCACTTGGCCGGACAGCCAGGTCAGCACCCCGGCGATCGGCGCGCTGATCGCCACGTGCAGCGCCGTGGCCGCCCTGGGATCGACGGTGGGCGTGAATCGCTTCTGGTACACGGTGCCGATGCTCAACCCGAGCAGCCCTGCCACACACAGCAGCAGTCCGGTCAGGGAGAAGTGCGACTGGTCGAACACGGCGAGCGCGACTCCGATGCCGCCGATGCCGAAGCCGAACCACTGCCGCATCGTGACGACTTCGCCGATCAGTCCGGCGCACAGAGCGATGACCACCGGATTCAAGCCCTGCACCAGCGCGATCACCGCCGCCGAGACATGTTCGGCCATCGCCGTGTAGCACGCGCCGAACTGGACCATCTGCATCAGCAGCCCGGCGACGAGCACGTGACGCAATTGGCCTCCCTGCGGCCACGTGACCCGCGCGAGGAGGGCGTAGGCGGTGAGCAGCGCTCCCGCGACGGCAAAGCGCACGAACAGCACCAATAGCGGTGGGGCGGCGCCGACCCCGATCACCCCCGCGATGAACGCACTGCTCCACAACAAGACGAACAGCGGCTGCGCGGCCACCATCGCGAATCGGCTCTGCACGGACCCTCCTCGACTAACCACCTTGGGTGGTTATCACAGTGGCATCCGGTCCAATAACCTGTCAAGGCGGTTACTATGAGGAGGTGTTCACCTTCGTGAGCGGCAACCTCGCCCTGGACTTCGCCGGTACCGTCATGGGGCGCTCGACCAGGTTCGAGGACGTCCTCTCCACACCCGCGGCGCTGGCCGACTGGATCGTCGCCGCTGGCCTGCTCGACAGCCCGCCAACCGGCGACGCGGACACCCTCGCGCGGGCAGTGCGCTTGCGTGAGGCGGCCTATCGCATCGCGCTGGCCACCGCCCGCGAAACCGCCTTCGACGACGGCGATCGCCGGACCGTCAACGAATTCGCCGAGGGCGCCCCGCCTTCGATCAGCCTGCGCGCCGACGGCACGGTCGTCCGCTCCGGCGACGCGGACGCGGCTTTGGCCGCCGTCGCACGTTCCGCGATCGAGTTACTGGGCAGCCGGGCGCTCGTCAAGGAGTGCGGTCGCCCCGTGTGCACGCGGCTGTATGTGGACACTTCCCGCGGCGGCTCGCGCCGGTGGTGCGACATGACCCTGTGCGGCAACCGTGCCAAAAGCGCGGCCTTTCGAGCCCGGCACAGTGGGCCTTAGACCACCGGAACCAGGTCGCGGGGGTCGGACCGTGCGACCCGGGGCGTCATCGAACGATTTCCACGCGGCGCCGCCCACAGGAATACGAAGAAGAACACGATCAGCAGGCTCGCGCGCCCCCACACACCGAATTGGACGATGTGCTCCATCAGCTCGACCGACTTGCCCGTACCCATCGAGTAGAAGTAGCGGAACACCCCGATCCCGATGGCCGCGTCGGCGACGAGATAGCCGCCGACCAACCACCAGGGGATCTCGAGCAGCACCAGGAACGGCACCAGCCAGAGGGTGTACTGCGGGGAATGCACCTTGTGGAACAACAGGAATCCACACAGCATCGCGCCGCTCACACCGACCCACGGGAACACGCCGGTCGCCGAATAGCGCCGCCAGCCGAGCCACATGGCGAGCGCGAATGCCGCGAGCACCAGCAACGGGGAGGCGACCGAGACCAGTTGCTGGAACGCCGCCTCGCTGCGCGCATCGGGACCGAACATCGGCCGAAGTCCCCAGTACCAGATGGAATTCGTGGTGATATCGGCCTGACGCAACTGCTGGAAGGTGATGGACGCGCGCCAGCCTTCGTAACCCACCAGCGCGAACGGCAGGTTCACCACTACCACGGTGCCGATCGCCGCGCCCGCGGTGAGCAGAGCGCCACGGACGTCCGGTCCGCGATCGCCGGCTTCCGCGTCGCGCCCGCCACCGCCGGTGAGCACGTACGCCAGCAAGGGCAATACGAAGATCCCCGGGTACAGCTTGAGGCAGAACCCGAGCCCGAGCAGCACCGCGGCCACGATGCCCCTGGTACGCACCGAGTAGCGGGTCAACGCAGTCATCACGTAGACGGCCGCCACCGCCGTGCACACCACCGGAAGCTCCCAGTTGTGGAAGGCATAGAGCACCAGCGGCGGTCCGGCCGCCCACAGCAGGGCCGCGCCCCCGGCCAGGCGAGCCAGCATCCACGCGGTCAGCAACGCGAAGGGCGCCAGCAGCAGCGCCGAGTACCGCAGGAAATCGGCGTCGTTGTGTGCGCCCACCGCGCCGAGCCACATCAGCACACCGCTGAGCACCGGATATTCCACCGCGCCGCCGACCAACGCCCCGTCGTCGGTGATGCCGCCGGTCACATAGGGAAAGACGTGCTCGTTGATGTCTCGGCCGAGCCAGAGGAATTGGATATCGGAATAGCAGACGTCCGAATCCTTGATCACATCGAAAACCGTGCTGCGCCCGTCCCGGTCGAACGGCGCACCCGCGCAACGCGCCTTGTTCGCGTACGCCAGCGCGAGGACGAGACCGCAGAGCAGCACCACCACCACGGCGAACGCCGCGCGGCGCCGCACGCCACCTGCGGGCAGGTCGCTGGCGGCGAGTCCGGTCGGCATGGATCCACCCTAAGCGGACGGTCGGGGCCGTGCCGCCATTCCCCTTCCTACCGACGCGAACGCGCGGGCCGAACACGTGCGCGCCGGGGCGGCTCGCCGGGGCAATTTCACTGCTCAGGTGCCGCTCATGTAGCCTGTTCGGGTTGCTGACGCAACGACCCTCCTGCCACGGACCGTCCGTGGCCGTTTCCTAGTCCACAGGAGGTGATTGGTCCGTGCGTCATTACGAAGTGATGGTCATCCTCGATCCGAGCCTGGACGAGCGCACTGTTGGTCCGTCGCTGGACAACCTGCTCAGTGTCGTTCGCACCGAGGGCGGCAAGATCGACAAGGTCGACATCTGGGGCCGCCGCAGGCTCGCCTACGAGATCGCCAAGCACGCCGAGGGCATCTACGCCGTGGTCGACCTGACCGCCGAGCCCGCCACCGTGAGCGAGCTCGACCGCCAGCTCGGTCTCAACGAGTCGGTGCTGCGCACCAAGGTTCTGCGCCACGACAAGTAGTCCGGCAACCCTCGTTTGCGTCGGAGCCTGTGCCTAGGCTCTAGCGCAACAGCGAGACGCGGACTGCACACCGAGCAGGAGGAACCACATGGCAGGCGACACGGTCATCACCGTCATCGGAAATCTGACGGCCGACCCGGAGCTTCGATTCACACCGGCGGGAGCGGCGGTGGCGAATTTCACCGTCGCGTCGACTCCCCGTGTGTTCGACCGTAATTCGAACGAATGGAAAGACGGCGAAGCGCTGTTCCTGCGCTGCAATATCTGGCGCGAGGCCGCGGAGAATGTCGCCGAAAGCCTGACCAGGGGTTCCCGTGTCATCGTGAGCGGACGGCTCAAGCAGCGCTCCTACGAAACCCGCGAGGGTGAGAAGCGCACGGTCGTCGAGCTCGAGGTCGACGAGGTCGGTCCCTCGCTGCGCTACGCCACCGCGAAGGTCAACAAGACCAGCCGCGGCAGCGGTGGCGGGGGCTTCGGGTCCGGGTCCGGCGGCGGTGGCGGCTACGCCTCCTCCGGTGGTGGCGGTGGGCGTTCCTCCGGCGGTGCCGAGGACGACCCTTGGGGCAGTGCGCCCGCGGCAGGCTCCTTCGGGGGCAACAGCCGCATGGATGACGAACCGCCGTTCTGAGAACGGCCACAACGGCCCGCACGAATTCGGGCCATCACTGATTACGGAGTACAAGACCATGCCTAAAGCGCCCGCGCGCGAAAAGGTGCTGAAGAAGAAGGCTTGCTCGTTCTGCAAGGAGAGCAAGACCGGAACCGTCACGATCGATTACAAGGACACGGCGTTGCTGCGCAAGTACGTCAGCGACCGCGGCAAGATCCGCGCCCGCCGCGTCACCGGCAACTGCGTGCAGCACCAGCGTGATGTCGCGGTTGCGGTCAAGAACTCGCGTGAGGTCGCGCTGCTGCCTTACGTGTCGACGGCTCGCTGAGAAAGGGAGGCACGCCAATGAAGTTGATTCTTACCGCTGATGTGGACAACCTCGGTGCCCCCGGCGACACCGTTGAGGTCAAGGACGGCTACGGCCGCAACTACCTCCTGCCGCGCGGCCTGGCGATCCCGGCCAGCCGTGGCGCGCAGAAGCAGGTCGAGGGCATTCGCCGGGCGCAGGAAGCCCGCCGGGTCCGCGACCTCGACCACGCCAACGAGCTGAAGCAGGCCATCGAGAACCTGGAGTCGGTCTCGCTGGCGGTGAAGACCGCGGGCACCGGCAAGCTGTTCGGCTCGGTGACCCAGTCGGACGTCGCGGCGGCCGTCAAGGCGGCGGGTGGCCCCGTCGTCGACAAGCGCAGCATCGAGCTGCCGAAGGCGCACATCAAGTCGACCGGCAAGCACGCCATTCTGGTGCACCTGCACCCGGACGTGGCGGCGAAGTTCGACCTCACGGTCACCGCCGCCTGATTCCAGGCATCGCGTCGAGGACCACTCCCGTCCGTTCACGGGAGTGGTCCTCGGTCATGCTCCGGTGCCGCGAGCCGATTTGTAGCTGACTATTTGCCGGATGATCGAACGCGTCATTGGGGACAATCTGGGCCGCACCGCACACTGCGACGACGCCTGGTCTACCCAGCCTGTGGATTACTCGTCGAACCGACCGTCCGCAATGTGATTCAGGCCATATGCAGCTCACGTGCTGTTAACCCAACACGCCCGGCTGTTCAACTCGGCCGACACGCCGGTACTTCATTAATCCACACCTGGAAGAACGCGGAAGTCCATATCTATCTGCGTATTTGACCCCGCCGACCTGGGTTTTCCCCAAGTTGTACACAGGGGGTGCACACGGTTGGGTGAACTTTCCCCAAGTTATCCACAGCTGTGCGCACAGCGCGGTTTGGTGCACACCCGGCGGGTCGCCTAGGTTCGTCGCATCGCTGCGCGCGGGCCGCTCCCGAGCGCGCGCACGGACCGGTGCCGCGGCTGTAGCTGGAGCCCTGGTCAACGGCTTTTCCGAACGTGTCGGTGCCCGGGAGTAAAACGAGTCGACAGGGTGCATCCCGGTCGTGGGGTAGAGAGGACGGTCGAGTCTGGTGACAACCACCGATGACCGCGGGCACACGGACTTCCCGCCCGAACCTCCCGGCGAGGACTTCGGCCGCCAGCCTCCGCACGACATGGCGGCCGAGCAGTCGGTGCTCGGCGGCATGCTGTTGAGCAAGGACGCCATCGCCGACGTCGTCGAGGCGATTCGGCCCGGCGATTTCTACCGTCCCGCCCATCAGGCCATCTACGACACGATCCTGGATCTCTACGGGCGCGGCGAACCCGCCGACCCGGTGACCGTCGCCGCGGGCCTGGACCGCCGTGGCGAGCTCAAGCGCATCGGCGGCGCGCCCTATCTGGTCACGCTCACCCAGACCGTGCCGACCGCGGCCAACGCGGGCTACTACGCCGAAATCGTGGCCGAGAAGGCCATTTTGCGCCGCCTGGTCGAGGCGGGCACCCGCATCGTCCAGTACGGCTACGCGGGCGCCGACGGCCAGGATGTCGCCGAGGTCGTCGACCGCGCCCAAGCCGAGGTCTACGAGGTCACCGAACGCCGCACCAGCGAAGACTTCCTCCCACTCGAAGAACTGCTCCAGCCGACGATGGACGAAATCGACTCCATCGCCAGCCGCGGCGGCATCTCCCTCGGCGTCCCCACCGGTTTCACCGAACTCGACGAAATCACCAATGGCCTGCACCCGGGTCAGATGATCATCGTCGCGGCCAGGCCTGGCGTGGGCAAATCGACCCTGGGAATGGATTTCATGCGTAGCTGCTCGATCAAGCATGGCTTGGCGAGCGTCATCTTCTCGTTGGAGATGAGTCGCACCGAGATCGTCATGCGGTTGTTGTCGGCGGAGGCGAAGATCAAGCTCGGGGATATGCGGTCCGGGCGGATGAGCGACGACGACTGGACCAAGTTGGCGCGGCGGATGAGTGAGATCAGCGAGGCGCCGCTGTTCGTGGACGATTCGCCGAACCTGACGATGATGGAGATCCGCGCCAAAGCGCGGCGGCTCAAGCAGCGCCACGATTTGAAACTCGTGGTCGTGGATTACCTCCAGCTGATGACGTCCGGCAAAAAGGTCGAATCCCGTCAGCAGGAAGTCTCGGACTTCTCCCGTAATCTGAAACTGCTGGCCAAGGAACTCGAAGTGCCGGTGGTCGCGATCAGCCAGCTCAACCGCGGTCCCGAACAACGAACCGACAAGCGCCCCATGGTGTCCGATCTCCGCGAGTCGGGATCTTTGGAACAAGATGCGGATATGGTCATCCTGCTGCACCGTCCCGACGCTTTCGAGCGCGACGACCCGCGCGGCGGTGAAGCCGACCTGATTCTCGGTAAACACCGTAACGGCCCCACCGCGACGATCACCGTCGCCCACCAATTGCATTTGTCGCGGTTCGTGGATATGGCGCGCGGCTGAGTCCGGAGGAGCTGGGCTCAAGTACCGCACGGCTGTGGGTCTTCGCCAGTCTGCTCACTCAGGGTGTCCTGTGCCAGCCACGGCATCCGGTCGATCAGGCGATCACGGAGTTCGACCAGATTCGCGATGCGCCGATTGAGCTCGGCGAACCGTGGTGGCGCTACGGATGCGTACCCGTTGGGGCACCGCGGCTCGAATGGGAATGTCTGGGGCAGGTCACGGTCGAGGTACGGCACGAACGCGCGGACATCGTCGACGGTGAAGCCGGCATCGAGTAGTTCCCGGATGTTCTGGACCCGCTTGACCGCCTCTTCGTCGTAGCGGCGGTAACCCGAACTGGTGCGCTCACAGGTGAGCAGTCCCCGTTCTTCGTAGAAGCGCAGGGCGCGCGTGGTCGTTCCGGTCCGCTCCGCCAGTTCACCGATCAGCATTGTCGTGTCCTTCCCGTGGTGACTGTTCAACGCGTGAGCCGCACAACTACTTTCCCGGTGTAGCGACCTCGCACCAGGTCGAGCAGTGCTTGTGGAGCGTTTTCCAGCCCATCGACGACATTCTCGGTGTGCCGCAACGACCCCTCGGCGAGCCACTGGCGTAACCGCCGTCCGAATTCCGGCGCGAGATCCAGATGGTCGAGGGCGGTGAATCCGCGCAGTGTGATTCGCTTCCCGATCACCGGCAGCAGGTCCCCGGGCCCGCCATCGGGCGCCCCGCCTGCCCGCTGCCGGGCGAGCGCGCCGCACAGGGCGATTCGTCCACCGACGTTCATCGCCTCGATCGCGGCACGCAGTTGCGCGCCGCCGACATTGTCGAAATAGACGTCGATCCCTTCCGGCGCGGCCGCCAGGAACCGGTCGGCCAGCGGCTGATCGTGATAGTCGAACGCTGTGTCGAAGCCGAGCTCCTCGATGACGTAGCGCGCCTTCCGCGGTGATCCCACGCTCCCGACGACTCGCCCGGCACCGAGCAGTCGCGCGAGCTGGCCGGCCAGGCTACCGGTAGCTCCGGCGGCACTGGACACCAGAACGGTCTCACCCTCGCGTAACCCCGCGACCACGGTCAGCCCCACATACGCGACCAATCCGAAACCCAGGTACGTCGACGGCGACGGATACGCCTGTGCGTCGACGACCCGAACACTGTCGACGTCCGCGATGGCGTACTCGCGCCAGCCGTGTTGGTGCAGCACCAATGCTCCCTCCAGCACATGCCGGTCAGCGGACACCACGACCTCACCGATCGCGCCGCCGGACATCACTTCGCCGACGGCGAAGGCAGGCATCGGGATTTCGGGATACGCGCCGATTTGCATCAGCATTCCCGGATCGAGCGACATGTACAGGTTGCGGATCAGCACTTGACCCGGTGCGGGATCGGGCACCACCTCTTCGATCAGCCGGAAGTCCGGCAGTGCGGGCAATCCGTTCGGTCGCGCGGCCAGTTGGATCGCTCGGGAGGTTCGCGTCACAGTCGTCATGCCCCGACGCTAGGGATTGACGTATACGTAAAGGTCAAGCAGCAATCAGGCGCAAGGGGACGCTTCGGAGTTCGAACCCTTCCATCCGGCACTAAGTAACGCTCAGGGCCCCTACCACGACGTCCTCGGTGACGTATGGCCCGTCGGGGGGCTTGTCCGTCCACTTTGTCGGTGTATGGAATGGGAAATCAGGACATGGCTCTTCGCGAGTTCTTCGCGCGGCATCGCATCGCGTCGGCGGTTGCCGCTCCGGCGGTGCTGGGCGTGGCGGCGGTGGTCGCCACCTCGTTGGCGTTGACGTCGACGCCGGAAACCAGGGAAACCCAGCTCACGACCTCCGTCACGGAATGCCGCGACATGGTCACCATCTCGGTGGCCGGTCGCAACGACACTCCGGTGGAGGGGACCACCAGGATGCTGGTGGATGCCAACGGCAACCCGTTGCCCGCCGCGCTGTCGGGTGATCACAGCAGTGAGTGGGTCGATCCGGTCGTCAACGCGCCGGCCGACGACGTCGATCCGGACGCGTACGCCGCGGTCTACATCGCCTATCCGGCGAATATGTCCACCTACGAGGACGCTGTCAACGCCGGTGTCGCGAACACCGAGCGGGTGATGCGTGAGATCGCCCAGGCGTGCCCCGACACCAAGTTCTCGATCGTCGGCTACAGCGAGGGCGCCGACGTCGTCCGCCGCGTCGCGATGCAGATCGGCCATCAGGAACCCGGCCAGGACGGCGCGTACGGGATCGTGGATCCGGACGACGTCGTCGGCGTCGTCATCCTCGCCGACTCGGGTCGCTCGGCGGGCGACGGGCCGTTCCCCGGATCGAAGGACCCGTTCAGCAACCCGGACGGCTTCGACCAGCAATATCAGAACGGCACGAACGCGGTTCCCGGGCAGGGCGCGGTGCGCGGCACCAGCGGTGACTTCGGCGCGCTCAACGGCAAGATCGCGTCGTTCTGCTCCGATGGCGATCTCACCTGCTCGGCGCCGCAGAACATCTCCTTGCTGCAATTGGTGGTCAATGTCGGCAGGCAGTTGAACGTGGACGCGCTCGAGCGCGACGGGCTCACGCCCGCGACCGGGCAGGACGTCGCCGTGGTCCTCGGCCGGATCGCGATGGCGGCGTTCGCGGACATCCAGTCGCAGCCGAACTGGATGCAGAGCGACGAGACCTTCCTGCAGGTGCTGCTGCGGGTGTCGGACCCGGCGTACAAGCCGGGTGAGAAGAAGGCGCCGGTGCAGGCGGATTCCATTGCCACGAACGACATGTCGCCGCTGGCCTACCTGCCGCAGAAGGTGCTCAACGAGATCGTCGGGCTCATCGTGACGAACCAGAACACGATCCCGGTCATCCTCAGCGACCCGTACAACCTCACGCTGGGCCCGAACCACACCGGTCACCACTTCGACTACTGGGACGACGCGGACCCCGCCGCGGGCAAGCCGCTGACCTCGGCGGAGTACGCGGCCGCGTGGCTCACCCATCTGGCGAAGCAGGCGCAGGCGGGTAAGCAGGTCGACCCGACGTCCAAGCCGCAGGAGGCGGACCTGGCCGCCGTGTACAAGGCGGCGGAGACCACCTCGGCGGCTCCGACGACCGAACCCGCCAAGAGCTCGACCACGGCACCGAAGCCGACCAGCGCCGCCCCTACGACGACCGGCACCACGGGCCGGCCGACGACGACGGCGCCGACCTCGACCACCACCTCGGCGCCGGCGGTCACCACCACCACGCCCGCGCCTGCTCCGGTCGCGGCGCCGGTCGAGACGACGAAGCCGACCACCACCACCGAATCGGCCACGACGACAACGCACTCCGCGGCGCCGACCACCACCGCGACCGCGAAGGCGTCGAACTGATCGACCCGCGGGCCGCGATCACAGCCGTTCGGCGTGATCGCGGCCCGCGGCGTATTCGCTCAGACCAAGCCGCCGTTGGCCCGAATGATCTGGCCGTTGACCCAGCGGCCGTGCGGGCCGGCCAGAAACGCCACCACGGCGGCGATGTCGGCGGGTGTGCCGAGTCGTTGCAACGGCACGGCCTCGGCGAGCCGCGCAATGGTGGCGTCGTCCTTCCCGTCCAGGAAGAGGTCCGTCGCGGTGGGCCCGGGTGCCACCGCGTTGACCGTCACGTCACGTCCGCGCAATTCGCGCGCCAGGATCATGGTCAGCGCCTCGACGGCTCCCTTGCTGGCGGCGTAGGCCCCGTATGTCGGGAACGCGGCTCCGACGATGGAGGTCGAGAAATTGACGATCGCCCCGCCCGGTCGCAGCCGCCGCGCCGCCTGCTGGTCGACGACGAAAGTGCCGCGGATGTTGGTCCGGTGCAGGCTGTCGAGAACGGCCAGATCGAGTTCGGCCACCGGCGCGAGCTGCATCCGGCCCGCGGCGTGCACCACGACATCGACGCCGCCGAATTCGCTTTCCGCCCGGTCGAACACCGCGGCCATCGCGGACTCGTCCGCGACGTCCCCTTGGGCGGTGAACGCCACGCCGCCCGCGCCGCGAATCTCCTCGGCGGCGCTGTCGGCTTCGGCGGCATTCGACGCGAAATTCAGGACGACGGCGAACCCGTCACCGGCGAGCCGTTCGGCGCACGCGCGGCCGATGCCACGAGAACCGCCGGTTACCACTGCGACTCGCCCACCGGCTGTGCTTGCCACGGGATGCTGTTCCTTCCGTTCATCGAAGTGATTCCGTAGCTCGACGTCACCGGGACGAACGACTGTGGACAGGCCCAGTGGCCCGGCGGCGTCGGTTTCCTAGGAGGGGCCAACCTTAACAGCGTGACCACGCGAATTCGCCCGCCAACGCGCGAGTGGTGACGCGTAACCGGGTGCGCTCGGCGTCGGGCGGAATCAGTCGTGCACGGCGCGAAGGTTGCGGGCCAGCACTTCGACGCGGTGGCGTTGGAGCTGGGTGAATTCCTCAGGATGATGGATCTCCACACTCAGCCGTCCGGCGAAAGTGCTGATGACACAGGTTCCGCCGCCCGGTTGCTGCGGACGGCGGCCGGTCAGGTCCGGCTTCGCGAGCATGGTGGAGTGGAAGTCGTCGATGCGCAACTCGTCCTGCTCGGGCAGCGGCGGGACAGTGCCCCAGTTGGTCGCGATGACCACGCCGGGCAAAGCCGGTCGCGGCGCCGCCGCCATGTCGGGGATGCTCAACGGCGTGCGTTGCACGATGCCCGCGGCCAGGCCCGCGTGCAGCGCCGCGCTGATGCCGCGGGCCGATTCCACCAGCGTGACGGCGGATTCAGGGGAGAGGTAATTGGCGAAACCGAGGACGTTCGTCCCTTCGGTGGCGGAGATTTCGGGGCTCACCCTGGTCCGCAGGTCGACGGAGTACAGGTAGAGCAGCCCGGTGAGCGGTAGCTCGCGGATTTCGGCTTCGGTCCGCAACAGGGCCGCCGACACCAGACCGTGCACCGTGACGTTCTCGCGATGTCCGAGGGCGACCAGCGCCGCGGTCTCCTCTCGGGAGAGCCGGCATCGAGTGGTGTGCAGCGTCGGATAGTCGTCGTCGCGCGGCTGCGGTACCTGCGGCGCGGTAGCAGCGGCCCCGGCGCCGGGCAGCGCCATCTTCTCGATGCCTCGCGCCGCGAGCAGATGCTCGACCGATTCGGGGAACGCGTGCACCGGCGACTCGGGGATCTTTCCGCCGACCGCGTCTCGATACCCGGCCCAGAACTCGGTGACGATGGCGAACGCGTGGAACGCGTCCGCGATGCTGTGATGGATCACGAGGGTGACGCTCGCGGTGTCGCCGTCGCGTACCACGCACAGCCCACAGACGCCGGTGCGCTGGTCGAATTTCGCGCCGGTGAGGGCGAATTCGGTGTTGCCGTCGGCGACGAAGACCTGGGGTGCCGCGTCCGCCACGGTGAAGACTCGACCGCCGTCGCCGGACGACTCGATGCGGGCGCGCAGAATGGGATGCGCCCGGGCGACTGCCTCGACGGCGGCTGTCAAGGCGGGCAGGTCCAACCGACCGGATACCCGTGCCGCATAACCGATGAAGACCTCGCCCGCGGCGAACATCTCCTCGCTCGGGGCCAGCCGGCGGATCACGTCGACCACGATGATGCCTTCCCGTCGCTCAGGGCGAAGACTAGCCCGAACAACGTTGCACTCGCGCATCATTCGCTCAAATAGGACGAATGGGGCATGGGACCGGGGCGAACCGGCCTTGCCGGAGCGGGGAAGTGGATCTGTCGGATGATCGGATCACCTGGATAAGCTCCCAGTGGTCGAAAGCGAGCGGAGCATGTTCTCAACCCCCGGCACCGAATCGGTCGCCGTCCGTTCGCACCGCGCCGTGGTCGTGCGATGACCCGCCGCGGATGGGCCCTCTTTCTGGCGATGGGCCTGATCTGGGGCGTGCCGTACGCGATGATCCGCATCGCGGTGGAGGATCTCGACCCGATCGTGGTCGCGTTCGGCCGCACGCTGATCGGTGGCTTGCTGCTCCTGCCGGTCGCGCTCTACGCCGACGCGCTGGCGCCGGTGTTCCGGCGATGGCGGCCTCTGCTGCTCTACACCCTGGTGGAGATCACCGGGCCCTGGTTCCTGATCGGGTACGCCGAGACCACGCTGCACAGTTCGACGGTCGGCTTGCTGATCGCGGCGGTGCCGCTGATCGCCGTGGTGATCGTGACCGTGCTCGGCCACGACCGGTTCGACGCGCGCCGGGTGGTCGGACTGCTCGTCGGGTTCGCGGGCGTCGCCGCGCTCGTCGGCTTGGATGTCGATTCGGGAAATCCGGCGGCGATCGCGGCGATCGGGCTGACCACGGTCGGTTACGCGGTCGGTCCGATCGTCATCAATCGCGCACTGGCCGATCTGCCCCCGCTCGGTGTGGTGACCGCATCGCTGCTGCTGGCGGCCGTGATCTACGCGCCGTTCGCGGGGTGGCTGCGCCCGTCGCGCATCACCGCCGACGCGGCCTGGTCGGTACTCGGCCTCGCGGTGATCTGCACGGCCGTAGCGTTCCTGCTCTTCTTCGCGCTGATCGCCGAGGTCGGCCCGGCCCGTGCGACGGTGATCACCTACATCAATCCCGCGGTGGCGATCCTGCTCGGCGTCACGGCGCTCGGCGAGCCGCTGACCGCGGGCATGGCGATCGGTTTCCCGCTGGTCATCCTCGGTTCCGTGCTGGGAACCGCGCGCGGTCGCGACACAGCGGCACGAGCGGACGCGCCCGCCGCGCCGGAGGCTGCCGCCCAATTGCCCGAGAGGTGATCGCCACAGCGCGTGGGCGCTGATCACCCGGCACCACGGCTACGAGGACAGCATCCCCGTCGCCCAGGCATTCGATTCGGGGGAGTGAGCACGTAATACGCTGCTCCGGGTGCTGTATTCGACGGAAGACTTCGCAGACGAACACCCCGACGTGGCCGTCACCCGAGCCGCCTACGACGACGTCGCCGAGCTCTACACCGAGCTTTTCCGCCACCACCTCGCCGGTGCGGTGCTCGACCGGGCGATGCTCGGCGCCTTCGTGGAATCGGTGGCGGGCAACGGCTCCGGCCCCATCGCCGATGTCGGCTGCGGGCCGGGACGGATCACCGGACACCTCGCTGCGTTGGGGGCGCGGGTATTCGGGATCGATCTCTCGCCGCGAATGGTGGAGCTGGCCCGCGTGGAACATCCGCAGCTGCTTTTCGCGCAAGGTTCCGTAGAGCAGCTACCGATAAGCAACGAGGCGCTCGGCGGCATCGTCGCGTGGTATTCGTTGATTCACCTCCCACCGGATCGCGTGCCGCACGTGTTGAGCGAGTTCCATCGGGTACTCGCAAGCAAAGGGCACGTGTTGCTGGCTTTCCAGACGGCAGACCAGCCCGATGCGGTGGAAGCCTTCGACCACAAGGTGACTCGCGCCTACCGGTGGGCGCCGAAGCGTCTCGCGCGTCTGCTCGGTGACGCCGGGTTCGCCATGATCGCTCGCATGGTACGCGAGCCGGGTCCCGACGAGCGGTTCGGGCAGGCCTACCTGCTGGCCTCGAAGGTTCGGTGATTCACCGAACGCGGTCCGTCGCGCCCGGGTAGGTTTGTCGTGTCGCGGCGGTTTCATGGCTGCGCGGGCCCGCCGACAACGTGGTCGATTCGAACTCCGAACATCTTCACCATGTCGTCAGGGGGCGACTCATCATGGAATTCATCGCGCCGGTCGATGCCGTCTTCTTGCTCGCCGAATCCCGCGAACAGCCGATGCACGTGGGAGCGTTGCAGCTGTTCGAGCCGCCGGAGGACGCCGGAGCGGACTTCGCCGCACAAGTGCACGACAAGCTATTACGCAGCACCGACATCGATCCGGCCTTTCGCAAGCATCCCGCGACGATCTTCGGGTCTCCGCAGATGGCGTGGACGCGCGCCGAGGACGTGGAACTCGACTATCACGTGCGGCGGCTGGCTGTGCCCGGACCGGGGCGCATGGACCAGCTCGTGGAGCTGGCCTCCGGGCTGCACGGCAGTCTGCTCGACCGGCACCGCCCGCTGTGGGAGTTCCACCTGATCGAGGGCCTCGCCGACGGCAGGTTCGCCCTGTATTCGAAGATGCATCACGCGTTGATCGACGGCGTTTCCGCCCAGCGTCTGCTCCGTCGCACACTGACCAGCGATCCGTCCTCGAGTGTCACGCACGTGCCGTGGCATCTGCCTCGGAGCAGGCGCAGGACGCCGTCCGGTACGGGTGGTGCGGCGCGAAACCTGTTCTCCGCCGCGACATCCGGCGCATCGGTGCTGCGTGCCGCGCGCACCGCGCTGTCGCGGCAGCAGCTGACCTTGCCGTTCGCGGCGCCGCGCACCATGTTCAACGTCCCGATCGGCGGCGCGCGCCGTGCGGTGGTGCGGTCCTGGCCGTTGGAGCGGTTGCAGCAAGTGAAGAAGGCTACCGGCTCGACGCTCAACGACGTGGTGCTCACCATGTCGGCGGGCGCGCTGCGGCGCTACCTGCTCGAACGAGACGCTCTGCCGGACAAGCCGTTGGTCGCGATGGTGCCGATGTCGCTGCGCGCCGAGGACGGCGAGGAGACCAACGGGGTGAAGGTCGGCGCGGTGCTGTGCAACCTCGGCACCGACATCGCCGATTCGCTGGAGCGCCTGCGGGTGGTCGCCGCATCGATGCGCGACGGCAAGGATGTCTACCGCACGCTGTCGTGCAATCAGACGATGGCGCTGTCGGCACTGATGCTCAGCCCGCTCGCTCTCAATCTCGTGCCCGCGCTGATCCCGTGGACCAATCCGACCTTCAACATCGTCATCTCGAATGTGCCTGGCCCGCGGGAGCCGATGTACTGGAACGGCGCGCGTCTCGACGCGAGCTACCCGCTGTCGATCCCGTTCGACGGTCAGGCGGTGAACATCACGCTCACCTCCAACGCGGGCAATCTCGACTTCGGCCTGGTCGGCTGCCGTCGCAGTGTGCCGCAACTGCCCCGTCTGCTCGACCACCTGGAGGAGTCGCTCGCCGAACTGGAGCGCGCCATCGCCTGACCCGGCATCGCATTCCGCAGAAAACTAGAACGTGTTACTGTCGAGGCATGGTGCACAGGCCAGTCGAGGATGCCGCAGCCGCTTCATGGCGATATCAGCGGCTCGCGGTGGACTCGACGTGCGGCGACCAGGCCGAACCGAGCGCCCCTTATGCAACTCGTTCTAGTACATCTGCGCCGCGCCGTTCGCGGCGGAGCAGTTAGGGAGACCAGCACGCCATGCGTACCGAAATCTGCGAACGGCTCGGGATCGAATTCCCCATCTTCGCCTTCACCCACTGCCGCGACGTGGCGGCCGCGGTCAGCAACGCGGGCGGACTCGGCGTGCTCGGCGCCGTCGGCTTCACCGCCGAGCAGCTCGAGGTCGAGCTGGCTTGGCTCGATGAGCACGTGCAGGGCGTGTACGGCGTCGATCTGGTGATCCCCTCCAAGTACGAGGGCAAGGGCATCGATGGACTGAGCCCGGAGGAACTCGAAGCCAAGCTGGCCGAACTGGTCCCGCAGGGGCACCGCGACTTCGCCGAGAAGATCCTCGCCGATCACGGCGTGCCCAAGCTGCCCGAAGGTGAGCACCACAACCAGCTGCTCGGCTGGACCGCCACCACCGCAGGCCCGCAGGTGGAGGTGATTCTGCGGCACCCGAAGGCGAAGCTGGTCGCCAACGCCCTCGGCACCCCGCCCGAGGACGTGATCGAGCAGGTGCAGGATTCCGGCCGGTTGATCGGCGCGCTGTGCGGTTCGGTCAAGCACGCGCTCAACCACAAGCGTGCCGGCCTCGACTTCGTGGTCTGCCAGGGCACCGAGGGCGGCGGCCACTGCGGCGAGGTCTCCTCGATGGTGCTGTGGCCACAGGTCATCGATGCCGTCGGCGACCTGCCCGTGCTGGCCGCGGGCGGCATCGGCAACGGCCGCCAGGTGGCCGCCGCGATGGCGATGGGCGCAGCGGGCGCGTGGACCGGCTCGGTGTGGCTCACCGTCGAGGAAGCCAACGTGCCGCCCGCCCAGATGCAGACCTACATCGACGCGACCAGCCACGACACCGTGCGTTCGCGCGCATGGACCGGCAAGCCCGCCCGCATGCTGCGCAATGACTGGACCGAGGCGTGGGAGCGGGCCGATACCCCCGACCCGCTGCCGATGCCGCTGCAGATGATGGTCGCGTTGGAAGGCGTGAAGCGCGGGCACCGTTATCCGGAGGCCGCCAAGGACGTCAACTTCAATCCGGTCGGCCAGATCGTCGGCATGATGAACCGGGTGGAGCGTTCCGCGGATGTGGTCAACCGCCTGATCCAGGAGTACGTCGAGGCGTGCGAGCGCCTCAACAAGCTCAACGGCGGGGCCTGAGTCCGGGCATCGATTCCGGACGGCGATGCCGTGCGGTAGGGCCGCGCGGGATCCGTCCGGTCGAGTCCGGGACGATCGCACCGGTGTAGCGGCGGCCACCCCTACGCCGGTGCGATCCCCGGTTCACGGCTTCGGGCCGAACTCGACCCCGCGACCCGGAAGCACTCGGTCACGCCGCTGAAACCCTGTCCCGCAGACGATTTCGTGGTGGTCGGCGCGGTGCACAGCGGCACGAAACACCCACGCGAGCCGGCGGCCGATTCATCCCATTCGACCCATTAGCGTCTGGGACAGACGTCCTCAGGGAACGCGGCGTCCCCGCTGATCTATGCGCAGCGAGCGGATGGTCGGCGAAAATCGTCCCAGACGCACTGTGCAGTGTACGAAAAGACTAGGCGGTGGCGGCCTGGTTCACGTCAGCGCTCTCCTCGACGCCGACCACCAATTCCTCGAAGCGGGCGATGACTTTCTCGTGGTACATGCCGAACAGATCCTCGAACAGCGCCAGCTGAGCCTCGCTCGGCCCCGAGCCGGAATCCCATACCGCGGCCAGCGCCCGCCAGACCAAAACGTGCAGATCCGGCGCGCCCGCGAAATACGCCTCGACCGCCTCCGGCACCTCGAGCACCGTCTCACCGATCGAGTTCAAGATCGCCCGCTGCATGGGGAGACCGAGCGTGGTCAGCAGTCTGCGCACCAGTGCGACCTCGAGCGCCAGCATCTGCCGCAGATCCGGAACCTGCTGACGCGCCAGGGATTCCAGCTCGTCGATGGTGGATTTCAGTTCGGCCGAATCGATCCGCTGTTCGCCACCGGTGTAGGCGAGCAGCGTCTCGAGCACGAGATCACGCTCGACGTCCACGATGTCGCGGAACATCTCCATCGCGATGTCCGGCATGGGAATCGAGAATCGGAACAGCTGGCGGTACACGTCCACCCCGCCCGCCTCCCGCACGTCACGGATCGTGAATCCCTTGCCGCGCCGGGCTTCGACGAAACCGTACGACTCCAGCCTGCCCAGCGTCAGCTGCGCGGTCGCGCGGTTCATATCGAATTCCTCGGCGACCTGACGCACCGAAGGCATGAGATCCCCCGGCTGATATTCCCCCGCGGCAACCCGGCGCGCCAGCTCGTCGGCAACGTCGGCGACCACCGTCTGGGATCCCATCGAAGTCACCTTTCGACTACTTTCGAACACGTCCCAGACAGTCTAAGCCCTACTGTCGGGTACTGCACCTGTGTCACACTTGTGCCCGCGACTGTGAGGTGAGTCATGACCATCCGGCCCATCGGAGAGCGCCCCGAGCCGGGGGCCGCGGGCAAACGATCCCGGCTCTTCGCGTCGCGTTCCCATGATAAACCGCCTGTTCACGGCGCTGTTCGCGGCGCGAAACTGGCCGCGCTGCCGATGGCCTTCGCGGGACGGCAGGCCGCGGGTATCGGCAAGCGGGCCCTCGGCAGATCGGCCGAAGAAGTCAATCGGGACATTCAGCTCCGCACCGCGCAGCACATCTTCGAGGTGCTCGGCGAGCTGAAAGGCTGCGCCGCGAAGCTGGGGCAACTGCTGGCCATCTACGAGTTGGCGCTGCCGCGGGAGGTGGCCGAGCCGTACCGGATCGCGCTCAGCAGGTTGCAGGACGCCGCGCCCGCGATGCTGCCGCACACCGTCCGCGCTGCCATAGCCGAAAGCATGGGGACGGAATGGCATTCGCACTTCCGCGAATTCGATGATCGACGCGCCGCCGCGGCCTCGCTCGGG
Source organism: Nocardia sp. NPDC004260 (assembly GCF_053603155.1). Lineage (NCBI taxonomy): Bacteria > Bacillati > Actinomycetota > Actinomycetes > Mycobacteriales > Nocardiaceae > Nocardia > Nocardia sp. NPDC004260. The sequence continues at coordinate 99,426 of NZ_JBSGEZ010000009.1, forward strand.
CAGGTGCACCGCGCGATCTGGCACGACGGCAGACCGGTCGCGGTCAAGGTGATGTATCCCGGCGGCAGGCAGGCGGTGGCCCGCGATTTGGACCACCTGCGCCGGATCTCCTATCTCGCCACGGTTTTCCTGCCGGGAGCGGACGTGAAGTCGGTGACCGAAGCGATCTGCGCGTCGGTCGCCGGGGAGCTCGACTATGCGGCGGAAGCCGAGCATCAACGCGCGTTCGCCGCGGCGTATGCGGATGATCCCGACTTCTATGTGCCGAATGTGGTTGCACAGCACGGTGACGTGCTGATCAGCGAATGGATCGATGGCACACCCGTGCCGCGCGTCGTCGCTGCGGGCACGCAGGCCGAGCGTGACCGGGTGGGCATGCTCATGGTCCGCTTCGTGACCTCCGGCTGGGCTCGCCACGGCCTGCTGTACGCCGATCCGCATCCGGGCAACTTCCGCGTGCTGCCGGACGGCCGGCTCGGCGTCATGGATTTCGGCGCGTGCAGCCCGTGGCCTCCCGCGGGTTTCGGCGAACTGACGCTCGACTGCTGTAAAGCGATATTCCGAGGCGGGCCAGTCGATCTGGCGGACGCCACGCGCAGACACGGCTTCGTGGCGAACGGACTCGCTCTCGACAGTGATGCGCTCTACGCCGCCATCACTCCCTGCGGTGAACCCTTCCGGCACGAGACCTACCGTCTGACCACCCGCTGGTTGCGGCGACAAGTGTTGCGCACCACCAATCCTCGATTGACCAATGTGGTCCGGCAGCTGACCATGCCCGCCTACTTCACGCCGTTCGCCCGCTCGTTCCTCACGCTCGTGGGCGTGCTCGGTCAGCTGGAGACCGAAGGTCCTTATCGCGACGAGATCGTCCGTTGGGTACCGGAATTGAGCGAAGCGTTCGTCTCGGACGAGGTGCCGAAGACCAGTTCGCCGACACTGGATCTGGACTCCGCGCGGAGACGGCGGGCAGAGGCGGGCAAGCGGGGAATGCCGCTCGGGTAATTCCGGTCACTATGGGGCGCAGGTGATTTCGGTGCTATGCCGGGTCGGTGTACCCGAATTCGAAGTAGCGGCCTTTACTGTCTGGGACAGATTAGATTATACCCGCCGGAATCGACGTGTCACCGCGACAGCCACGCGCGCCACTGCGGAGCGATGAGCGCGGCGAGCTCCTCGTAACCCGCGGCCCCTGGGTGCGCCCCGTCGCCCGCGCGCACCTCGGCGGCCCACACCGCGCTGTCGCGCAGTGGCTGGTGCACGCGCACGTACGGCACCTCCGACGCGGCGCAGACCTGCGCGAATCGCTCGTCCAGCGCGGCGGTGCGGGCATTGTGCTCATCGTCGGCGATCGGCGGCGGAGCGACCATCAGCACCGGCCAACCTCGCTCGCCCGCCTGCGCGAGCAACTCGCCGAGGTTGGCCGCCGACTCGTCGGGCGCGACCCGCGGACCGCCGTTCTCGTGCATGGCATCGTTCACGCCGAAGGAGAGCACGACCCGCGCGTCCACGCCCTCCGGCAGGCGGGGCGCGCATTCGGCGCGGAAGCGCCGCACGATCTCGGCCGAGGTCTGTCCGCGCACCCCGAGGTTGTAGGCCGTCAGCGGAATCCCTTGCGCATGCGCCGCGGACGCGAGCCTGCCCGCCCACCCCCGAAAATCCGGGTCGCCGACACCGGCGACGAACGAATCGCCGACGAAACACACACGCAGATCCCGGCTCACCCCCGTGATCCTTGCAGGGCCGAGACCGGCCCGCGTGTCCGGGTACGGGCAATATGATCACGGCGGTTCTACCGGGAGGGAGTAATGGTGACAACCGAGCCGGAGCTCGCGACACCGCCGGTTCCCCAGTGGTTCGCAGAGTTGTTCGCCCACCGACGCTGGATCCGGCGCAGCAGGCCCTTTCCGCACGTGTACGCCCGCGACGTCTTCGTTCCCGAGTTCTATCAGCGGTTGACCGAGCAACTGGAGCAGGTTCGCGGCAAGCGCCCCGACCTGGTCGCCCCGGTCGCCGACGGCCACAGCGCCGACAGAATTCGGCTGGAGGACCTACGCGACGGCCCGCTCGCGGTGTTCACCTCGCGTGAGTGGCACGACCTGGTCGCCCGGCTCGGGGGTGTCGAACCGACCGGCGACGTCGAAGGATCGGTGCACCACCACGGGCCGGGCAGCCCGTTCGGCCGGCCGCACAACGATCTCAACCCGGCCTGGTTCCCCGGCCCGCCGCCCGGTCCCGGCGAAGTACGCCTGCCCGACGCCACCGTGCACACCAAGACCGGGGCACGCGCGACCGGCGTCGTCGCGCGCGAGACCGTGCGCGGCGTCGCGGTGCAGTTCTATCTGGGCAATCCGGGATGGCAGCCGGGCGACGGCGGCGAGACCGCGCTATACGACCACGTCGCCCAGGGAGCCGCGCTGCCGTCGGTGTCCCTCGTCCCGCCGCTGGACAATTCGCTGCTGCTGTTCGAGGTCACCCCGCGCACCTGGCATACGTTCGCGGGCAACAACATCAACGACCGCAACAGCGTGGTGATGTGGGTGCACCGCACCAAGGCGGACGCCGAACGGCGCTGGGGAGGAGACAAGATTGTCCACTGGTGAACGCCGCGTCTGCCTGCTCACCGGGGCGAGCGGCGGACTGGGCGACGCGTTCTGCCAGGCCTACTACCGCGACTACGACATCGTCGCCGTGTGCCGCACGCGCACACCCGCGGTGCCGTCGCAACTGGAGTGGTACATCGATCCGCTGGCGCCGGACGCGACCGTGCCGGAGAACGACTCCCGTGTGTTCGTGGTGCGGTCGGATCTGACCGAGCCGGGTGAAGTGGAACGGGTGATCGACCTGGCGCTGGCCCGGTTCGGCGGAGTCGACCTGCTGGTGAACAACGCGGCGCACGTCCGGCTGCATCCGGGCGGCATCGTCGACGGCGACGCAGCGCTGGACGACTTCGATCCGCACTTCGCGCTGAACGTAGCGGTACCCCTGCGTCTTTCGGCGCGGCTGGCGCAACGATGCTGGTTGCACGCGGGCCCCGAGAATCGCGCGCGCAACCGCAACATCGTCAATGTCTCGAGCATCTCCGGCTCGGAGGTCTACCCGGCACAGACGCTGTACTCCGCGTCGAAAGCCGCGCTCAACCAGCTGACCCGCAATATCGCCGCCGAGTTCGCCGAGTTCGGGGTGCGCGCGAACGCGATCGCCCCGACCACTTTTCCGGCCCTGGTCCCCACCGAGCAGGTCGCGCGGGCGATCGTCGAGCTGGACGCGAGCGCGGTGTCCGGTGGGGTGTACGGGGTCGGTGTCGAGCCGGAACGGGCAGCGGGCTCCTCGCTCCGGCTCGCAGAACCGTGACCGGCTGACTATTCGGTCGACACCAGCCCGGTGGCCTGCTCGGACAGCGTCCAGAGCCGTCCCGCGAGATCGGCGTCGAGCGCCTGCTTGTTGCGCGGCGGCTCCAGTCGGAAACGATGGAAGTACTGGCCGTTGATCGCCGCGCCGTCGGCGGTCGTGGCCAAATGCACCAGCGGCTCGGCGCCCTTGTCCGGCTGGATGAAGAACGGGCGCGCCAGCGGGGACCGGACGAACCAGCCGAAGCCGAGCGGCGCGTTGTCGTAGACATGGGTCGCGACCATACCGGGATGAAAGGCCGCGGTGGTGATGCCGGTGCCCTCGGTGCGGCGGGCCAGTTCCCTGGTGAACAAGATGTTCGCCAGTTTGGACGCGCCGTACGCGCCGAGCGGGTTGAACGAGCCGGTCGACGCGTTGGCCGTGGCCAAGTCCAGCTTCGCCATCCGGTAGGTGGTGCTCGCGGTGTTCACCACCCGGGCCCGCGATCGGGTCAAACGCTCCAGCAGCAGGTTGGTCAGCAGGAACGGGGACAGGTGATTGACCTGGAAGGTGAGTTCGTTGCCGTCGTCGGTGACCGTCCGCTTGGGCCACGCGCCGCCCGCGTTGTTGGCCAGCACGTCGATCGTCGGGTATCGGTCGAGCAGTTGGTCGGCCAGCTTGCGCACGTCGTCGAGCCGGGCGAAGTCGGCGACGAACGGCTGCGCGCCCGCCTTCGCCGCCACCTCGGCGGTGCGCTCCGGTGATCGGCCGACGACGGCGACGGTGGCGCCGCGAGCCGCGAGCCGCTGCGCCGCCGCGGCGCCGATGCCCGAGCTCGCGCCGGTCACCACCACCGTCTTTCCGGTGAGGTCCTGGTCCTGTGTCTGTTCCTGCGCTGCCATCGCTGCCTCTCGCAGATCGGTTTACCTGACCCGATCGTCATCGGCTCGCGCGGGTTCGGCAAGCACCGACGCGCTGGAGTAGTGCTCGGCGATCTCGTCGCTGGTGGTCAGCCACACTCCCGGGTGGCCCGCCATGTATTCGAGTGCTTCGTCCAGGTACTTGATCCGGAACGCCTGCCCGATCACGAACGGGTGCAGGGCCAGCGCCATGACCCGCCCGCTGTCGGCCGAATCGGCGTAGAGCTGGTCGAACTGATCGCGGACGATGCGTACGAAGTCCGGTCCGCTGGTGGCTTTGCCGAGGAACAGTGTGTTGTCGTTGAGTTCCACCGAGTAGGGGACACTGAGCACGCCGGGTACCGACAGGGGATAGGGCTGGTCGTCGTTGGTCCAGTCGAGGACGTAGCCGAGGCCGAGTTCGGCCAGCAGCGACGGGGTGCGGAAGGACTCGGTGAGCGCGGGCCCCATCCAGCCGCGCGGCCTCCGTCCGGTCGCGCGTTCGATGGTCGCGACCACATCGGCGAGGTAGGCGCCCTCCTCCTCAGCCGGAACGTCCGGCTGAAAGATCGAGTTGTTCCTCCCGTGCGCGAGCCACGCCCAGTCCCGCCGTACACCCGCCGCGATGATCTGCGGATACCGCTCGGCGACATCGGAATTGAGCAGCGCGCTGGCCCGGACACCGTGCCGGTCGAGCACCTCGATCACCCGCCAGATGCCCACTCGCGGTCCGTAATCACGCCAGCCGTAGTTCAGCGGATCCGGCGCGAGCCCGGCAGTACCGGGAAAGATACTCGTAGACGGCCGGTCCACCCGATAGTGCTCGACATTGAGCCCGACATAGAACGCGACCCTGGCACCGCCGGGCCACCGCAACGGCGGACGATCGACGATCGGGCTGTACTCGAAGAGTTCGTTGTCCATGCCCTCATGCTGAAACTTGACACTGATGTGAGGATCAACCTCGACCGTGAGTGATGTCCGGCACAGTGCACAGCCCAGCGGAGACAGCGGCGGGGTTCCGCGAGCCGGATCGTGCACACCAGCCGGTATCGTGCAGCGAACGTAACAACAGATTTCGTACGCACACGGGTAACTCACCGGGTACGCCCAGAAGGGGAGCGGCGCTCGACGCAGGACCTGAACGCGGGTCTCGCGGCTCCCAACCAGTACGGCCCGAATACCCGGAGAGGCGGGCGAGCAGGACCTGAACGGGGTCTCGCGGGCTCCAACCAGTACGGCCTGAATACCCGGAGAGGCGGGCGAGCATGCGAGTGGACGGGCGGGAGATCCCGGTCACGGGGAGCCTGCTGCAGCCGCTGATCCGACGCACGAGCGACATCGTCCGGGTCGTCCTCGCAACGCTGTGGGTGGCGGTCGTGATCGCGGCCTCACTGATCACCCGCCCGGAATGGCTGGCCCTGGAACGCTCGGTCTCCACCATCGTCGGTTTCCTCAATCCGGACCAGTCGAACCTGGTGTATCTGGTCTACGGCATGGCGATTCTCGCACTGCCGTTCGCGATCCTGATCGAGCTGATCATCGGCAGGCAGTGGAAGCTGCTCGCAGGCTACGCCGCGGCCGGGGCGGTAGCGGGATTGCTGTTGTCCATCACCGGCACCGGCCTCTCCGCGCCGAAATGGCATCTGCAGGTGCCGGACCGGTTGGACACCTTCCTGTCCCAGTTCCTCGATGATCCGCGCTGGATCGCGATGATCGCCGCGATGCTCACCGTGGCCAGCCCGTGGCTGCCAACCCGCCCGCGGCGCTGGTTGTGGTTCCTGCTGCTGGCGTTCGCGCCGATCCACCTCGTGGTCAGCACCGTGGTACCCGCCCGGGCGATGTTCGGGCTCGCGGTCGGCTGGCTGGTCGGCGCGGTGATCGTGCTCGTGGTGGGCACGCCCGCGCTGGAGGTTCCGCTCGACGCGGCCGTGCGGGTGCTCGCCGAACGCGGCCACACGGTCACCGGGTTCACCGTGGTGCATCCGGCGGGCCGCGGTCCGTTGGTGCTCGCCGCCGCCATCGAAGGACCGGAACGCGAGCTGCTCGTCGAGATGTTCGGCAAGAACCAGCGCAGCTTCGGCGCGCTGCGCCAGCTGTGGCGCTGGCTGACCTTCCGCTCCAGCGAAACCGCGGCCATCCACGGTTCCATGCACCGCGCGGTCGAGCATCGCGCACTCATGGCGATCGCCGTCGCCGACCTGGGGCTCGGCAGCTGCACCCCCGTCGCGGTCGCCGCGCTGTCGCGCGGCTGGATACTGTACGCGCGCACCCAGCCGTGCGGCACGGCGATCACCGAACAGTCCGCCGAAGTGCTGCCCGGAGTGTGGCGGGCGCTGGACACCCTGCAACGGAAACAGATCTCACACGGCGACCTGCGGCCGGTCGACATCCGTGTGGCCGACGGCGTCACGCTGTTCGGCGGCTTCGGCAACGCCGAATACGGAGCGTCGGACGCGCAACTGCAATCCGACATCGCCCAGTTGCTTGTGACGACCACCGCGACGTTCGGCAAGGAGCCCGCCGTGCGCGCGGCGATCGAAACCCTGGGCGAGGCGCGGGTACTCGCCGCGGCGAGCCGGTTGACCAAGTCGGCCATACCGACCGGCATCCGCAAAGCGGTCCCGGAATGGAAGACCGCGCTGTCCGACGCCCGCGACGAGGTGCGCAAACAGACCGGTCAGGATCGGATCGAAGCCGAGCAGATCACCCGGTTCTCCCGCAACCAGATCATCCAGTTGGTCCTGCTGATCGGGCTGGTGTACGTCGCCTACCCGTTCATCAGCGCGGTGCCGACCTTCTTCACCCAGCTGCGCACGGCGAACTGGTGGTGGGCGCTGCTCGGGCTGCTCGTCTCCGCCCTGACCTACGTCGGCGCGGCGGCGGCGCTGTGGGCCTGTGCGTTCGGCGCGGTGAACATCCGGAATCTGCTCATCATGCAGGTCGCCAATACTTTCGCCGCGACCACCACGCCCGCGGGCGTCGGCGGACTCGCGTTGAGCGTGCGGTTTCTGCAGAAGTCCGGTATCGGCACGGTGCGCGCCACCGCCGCGGTCGCGCTGCAACAGGCGGTGCAGGTGATCACGCATGTCGGCCTGCTGCTCGCGTTCAGCATCCTCGCGGGCACCTCGACGGACCTGTCGCATTTCGTCCCGCACGCCACGGTGCTGTATCTGCTCGCGGGCGTCGGCGTCGGCATCGTCGGCGCGTTCATGTTCGTGCCGAAACTGCGCCGCTGGCTGAACGACGCGGTGCGGCCGCAGTTGCAGGAGGTGCTCAGCGAACTCGCCGACCTGGCCCGCGATCCCAAACGTTCCGCGGTGATCATCGGCGGATGCGCGGCGCTCACCGTCGGTATGGCGGGCGCGCTGTGGGCCAGCGTGCAGGCGTTCGGCGGCGGCACCACCTTCATCACCGTCACGATCGTCACCATGATCGGCGGCACGCTGGCCGCGGCCGCGCCGACCCCGGGCGGTGTCGGCGCGGTCGAGGCGGCGCTGATCGGTGGTCTGGCCGCCTTCGGCCTGCCCGCGAACATCGCGGTGCCCTCGGTGCTGCTCTACCGCGTACTCACCTGCTGGCTTCCGGTGTTCTGCGGCTGGGGCGCCATGCGCTGGCTGGCTGAGAAGGACCTGATCTAAGCAGCGGTCTCGCCTGGTTTGTTCGCCAGCAGCACGGCGGTCGCGGGGCGGACTACGACGAATTCGACTTTTTCGAAACCGTTCGCGCGCAGATCATCTCGATACCGGCGGATATCGATGCCCGCCAGTGGATCACCGTGGTCGTGATCGGCATCGTGGGTGCGGTGCGCCGCGAACCTCGCCATGACGCGCACCACGGTGGAGAGCAACGGATCGGTCGGCAGCGTGTCGGCGAGCAGCAGCCGACCGCCCGGGCGCAATACCCGGAACATCTGCGCGATGGCATCGGCACGGCGCGACGCGGGGATGTGATGCATCGCGAAGGTCGAGGTCACGAGATCGGCGGACGCGTCGGGCAGCGGAAGATTCTGTGCCGTACCGATTTCGAACCGGCAATTGGCCAGGTCATGTGAGCGCGCGGTCGCGTAGTCGATCATCTGCGGCGACGGATCGACGCCGGTGACCCGGCCGACGCGACGAGCGAGCAGGCGAGCGAGGTCGCCCGGTCCGCAACCGACATCGACGACCTCGGCGCCGGCGGCGGGACGAGCCAGCTCGGCGAGCCGGGCGTTCAGGCGGTTCGCCCGGCCGAGCAGAAGCGCGGCTTTGAGGGCTCGGTAGCGGCGCGGTTGGGTGAGCAGCACGCCGACGTCGGGGCGGCCATTCGTGGCAGACTGGTGTTCGTTTCCGGACATGAGTTCAGGATCTGCCGATATGGCCGCGCTGACCAGGATCAATGCCACGGAAACCGTCCGTAACCGGACGCGTACGAGACATTTGTCCGGGAGGCACCGTGCCGGAAGAACAGGACAGCGCCGATCGCCGGGTCCGGCGCACCAGGGCCTCGCTGCATCGGGCGCTGATCGAGCTCATGGTCGAAGGCGCCTACGACCGGATCACCGTCCGCGACATCCTCGAGCGCGCGGACGTCGGGCGGTCGACGTTCTACACCCACTACCGGGACAAAGACGATCTGCTGCTGCGCAGCAGCACCGACTACCTGCGCGCGGCCATGACCGCGGCGGAGACCCACGCGGACGCTCCCGAACCGCTCGCGCCGGTACGCACGCTGTTCGAGCTGGCCGCCGGTCACCCGGAGATCTACCGGGCGCTGCTCGGCCGCAAGAGCGGCACCGTGCTACTGCGCACCACGCGGGTGATGGTCGCGCAGATCCTCGCCGAGCGGCTGCGCGACTGGCTGGCGATGCCGGAAGACGAGTTCGCGACCACTGTGACGTTCCTGTCCTGGGGTGTCGTCGGCCTGCTCGGCGCGATCGCGGAAGGACACCCACCGCTCTCGGCCGATGAGGCGTACCAGCAGGTGGTCCGCCTCATCGGTCCAGGGTTGGCCGGACGGAGTGCGTGACCGCCCCTCCCTGCCGACCACCTTGTCGGTGTGCGCCGGGGCGGCCATCGGTGGCGATCGTGAAAACGGCTCAGCCGCTGATCAGTTCCAGCGCATCCGCGGCGCGCACACTGCCCGCGGTGACGAGTTCGAGGTTGGCCAGGGCGGCTTCGTGCGCTTTCGGGGTGGCGGCGGCCACGCAGTCGGCTACCGGGTACACGGTGAAGCCGAGATCGGTGCCGTGCCGTGCGGTCTGCTCGACGGTCAGGTTGGTGGCGACGCCAGTGACGAAGAGCGTCTCGATCCCTTGATCGGCCAGCCATTCCGGCAGTTTGCTGCCCGCCAGGCCGGAGAGTTTCTGGTTGTCGAAGACTTCCGTCGGCTGCGCCGCCATCTCCGGAATGAGCGCGGCGCCCGGTGATTCCGGCCGGAACTCGGTCTGCGCCGCGCCGACCGAGCGCATGAATCCGGTGTTGCGCACCAGTTCACCCTCGCCGATCGGAATGGTGAACCGGGTGAAGACGACCGGCAGCCGCGCCGCGAGCGCCGCGGCGTGGAAGTCCGTCGCCCGCGCCACGACGCCCGAAGCCGCCACGGGCGCGGCCAGCATGGGACCGAAAAACCCCTCCGGCCGAATGACATTCACCTGCCAGTGCAGCGCCAGCACGGCGGCGCGGATGCGTCGGATCGCCATGCGACGACCTTACGCATCCGCGCCCGCGCGCATTGTCCGATTCACGTGAAACCGAACGCACCGCACGCTCAGGACGAATAGTCCTTGCGCAACTGGACTTTGACCACTTTGCCGCTCGCATTGCGCGGCAGCTCGGCAAGCAGCACCAGCTCCTTGGGGTGCTTGTAGCGCGCGAGGTTCTCGTTGAGGAACGGCTCCAACTCGGCCAAGGTCAGCTCGTCGTCCGGGTTGTGCAGGGCGACCACCGCGACCGGCACCTCACCCCACTTCTCGTGCGTGCGGCCAACCACCGCGGCTTCCCGGATCTTCGGGTGCGCGAACAGGACGTTCTCCACCTCGGCGCAGTAGATGTTCTCGCCACCGGAGATGATCATGTCCTTCTTGCGGTCCACCACGTAGACGAAGCCCTCTTCGTCCTGGCGGACCAGGTCGCCGGAGTGGAACCAGCCGCCCGCGAAGGCCTCGGCCGTGGCTTCCGGCTTGTTCCAGTAGCCCTGCATGAGCGTGGGGCCGCGATAGACGATCTCGCCCACTTCGCCGGGCGCGACGTCGTTCATCTCGTCGTCGACGACGCGCGCCTGGATGGTGGGGATCACCTTGCCGACCGAGCCGAGCTTGCGGATGGCGTCCTTGCCCTCCAGCACGCAGGTGATCGGCGACATCTCCGTCTGGCCGAACACCGCGACGTTGAACGAGTTCGGGAAGCACTCGGCCATCGCGCGCAGCACGGTGTCGGAGGCGGGCGCGGCGCCCCAGCTGAGGACCTCGAGCGCGAGCTTGCGATCCTTCACCGTCGGATGGTCGCAGACCATCTGCCACTGCGCGGGCACGCAGAACGCGGAGGTGGCCTGCTCGCGCTCCAGCGCGTCCAGGAACTCACCGGCGTCGAAGGCGCCGAGCGGATGCAGCACCGTCTTCGAGCCGAGCAGGAAGGCGGGCGCGAGGCTACCGAGACCGGCGATGTGGAACAGCGGCGAGGTGCACAGCCCGATCGAGTCCGGTTCAAGCGCCAGCGCTCGGATACAGGTCAGCGCCTGCGCGTTCATATTCGCGTGGGTCAGCACCGCGCCCTTGGGGCTGCCGGTGGTGCCCGAGGTGTACATGATGAGGCTGGGGGTGTCCTCGGGGATGTCCAGCGGGGTGTGCGGCTCACCCGATTCGGCGATCAGGTCGTCGTAGCCGATCACGCCGTCCTCGGACGCGCCGCCGATCACCACGAGGGTCTCCAGGGCTGGCGCCTGCGCTCGCACGGCATCGGCCAGCGGCCGCAGCACGGTATCGGTGACGACCGCCTCGGCCCCGCTGTCGCCGACGATATAGGCGACCTCCGGCGGCGTGAGCCGGAAGTTGACCGGGACCGCGATCGCGCCCAGCGCGTTGATGCCGAACACGGCCTCGAGGTATTCCGGGTAATTCAGCGCCAGGATCAGCACCCGGTCGCCGAACCCGACGCCCCGGCGCGCCAGTCCGTCGGCGAACTTCAGCGACCGCTCGTGCAACTGCCGCCAGGTCGTGTCCGCGCCACGGAACCGGATCGCGACCGCGTCCGGGCGCATCTGCGCGTGCACGGCGATCTGGTTGTTCCAGTGATTACGCCGCGACCTGATCGGCTCGTCGAGCGCTGCTGCCCCGGTGGTCATTGCCACGAACTCCTCTCGGACCGTCATCGGCCCGCCGGGTTGTCCGACGGCGGCGACGGGCTGAATCGCGTGCAGAATAGCAACTAACTTAAATGCCCGGCAAGAGATTGCGGAATGAATCCGGGTTAATCCGCCCGGATGTAGGTCCAGGTCCGGCTTGGAGTCTTCTAGCAGCGTATTTGATCTCCCGCCGAGCGGTTGCGACGCGGAAACGGCAGCGGTGAAGATCGTCTAATATGCGAACCACGGCTCACTTGTGAGTTGAAGACGGGCCGATTCTCGTGTCACCATCGACCCGAACGGGCGAACCGGCACGCCCGCGCGAGACATAGGAGAAGCGCAATGCTGCGGACCAGGTTCACCGAGAAGTTCGGGGTGGAACACCCGATCGTGCAGGGCGGCATGATGTGGGTCGGGCGGGCCGAACTCGTCGCGGCCGTCGCCAACGCGGGCGGGCTCGGCTTCATCACGGCGCTGACCCAGCCGACCCCGGACGACCTGCGCAGCGAGATCGCGCGCACCAGGGAACTCACCGACAAGCCGTTCGGCGTGAACGTCACCATCCTGCCGTCGATCAATCCGCCGCCGTACGCGGAATACGTGCAGGCGATCATCGACAGCGGCGTCGAGATCGTCGAAACGGCAGGCAGCAACCCCGAACCGTTCCTGCCCTACTACAAGGACGCGGGCATCAAGGTGCTGCACAAGTGCACCAGCGTGCGGCATGCGCTGAAGGCCGAGCGGATCGGCGTGGACGGAGTGAGCATCGATGGCTTCGAATGCGCGGGCCACCCCGGTGAGGACGACGTCCCCGGCCTGGTGCTCATCCCGGCCGCCGCACGGGAGCTGAGCATCCCGATGATCGCCTCCGGCGGCATCGCCGACGCCCGCGGCCTGGTCGCCGCGCTCGCCCTCGGCGCGGACGGCGTCAACATGGGCACCCGGTTCCTGTGCACGCAGGAGTCCTCGATCGATCGGAAGGTCAAGGAGAAGATCGTCGCGAACTCCGAGCGCGACACCCAGCTCATCTTCCGCACCATGCGCAACACTGCGCGGGTGGCGGACAACGAGATCAGCCGCAAGGTCGTCGAGATCGAGAAGTCCGGCGGCACCTTCGACGACGTGCGGGATCTGGTGGCGGGCGCGCGCGGCCGCCGGGTGTTCGAGGAAGGCGACCTGGACGCGGGCATCTGGTCAGTCGGCCTGTGCCAGGGCCTGATCCGCGACATCCCGACCTGCGCCGAGCTGATCGGGCGGATGGTCACCGAAGCCGAGGAGCTGATCACGGCCCGTCTGGCCGAAACCGTGGTGGTCGGCTGACGGCGGTTACTTGGCCGCGCGGGCGGTGACGGCCGCGTAGTCGTGGCTCGCGACGAGCTCGATGCCGTCGGGCAGCGCGTGCAGGCGATGGATCGTGGTGAAGGCGGCGTCCCGGTCGGCGTCGAACAGCTTGCCGGGCATCGGCGCCTTCTCCCGCAGCAGCTCTACCTGCAACTTGCTCCAGACGGCGTCGCCCGCGAACAGCACGCGGCTGCCGTCGTCCACCGCGAGCAATACGCCGATGCTGCCCGGCGTGTGGCCCGCGAGATCGACCAGCAGCACGGAGCCGTCACCGAACAGGTCCTTGCTGCGCGGGAAGGTCAGCACGGGCGGTCCGTCCAGCTCGAAGCGGTCGAAACTGCGCCCACGCAGCGGTCCGCGCGCCACACCGGCCGGTGCGTGCGGGCCACCCATCGCCCAGTCGTACTCGACTCCCGGCAATCGGATCTCGACCGAGGCGGGCAGTTCCAGCAGGCCGGAGACGTGATCCCAGTGCAGATGGGTCGGCACCACGAAATCGATGTCCTCGCCCGCGACATCGTGCGCGGCGAGCGCGTCGGACAGCCCGAGCACCGGCTTGTCCGGCGCGACGAGCAGCGGCACCGGGAACGGCAATTCGGGCAGCACGCGCTCGTGCACGCCCGCACACAGGGCCGGGTCGACCAGGAACCGCGCCTTCGGATGCTCGACCAGGAACGCCGCCATCGACAGCCGCATCTCCCGCAGGCTGCGCACGCCCTCGGCCACGATCGTGGTCGGCGCCGACATGGTGGCCTGGGTGAGTACGGTCAGCCGGACCGTGGCGCTAGCGGCGGGCGGCGGCAGCGCTTCGAGGTTCGCCAGCAGGGCGGTGTCGGGGCGGCGCGGCCGCAACAACCGGCCCGGCGTGGCCGCCAGCGCGGCGCAGCAGCGCAGCAGGGTGGGCAGAGTCGGCGTGCGCTCGGCACGGGTGGCGGCACCGCTGTCCGGTTCGGTCACGGTGCCACCGTATGTGATCACGCCGGTTCGCGAAAGAGCCGGGCAGGCAGCGGATATGCGACGTTGCTCCCGGCGGTTTCTGCGGCATAATCGCGGGGGTACCGTTCTCGAGCGGTAACACCAGCCGGGGAGACGGGGAGGGAGGACGCGATGCGGCCCGGTCTTCCGGACGGGCACAGTGGTGCACCGGAACACGACGGTTCGCTCGGCAATAGCCGACGCACCGCGCTCACTTGCGCCGCCGTCCTGGCCGTAGCGGATCTACTAGGCGTCGACGCCGCCTCGGTGTCGACCAACTCACCCTTTACCGATCTCGGCCTCGGTTCCACTCAGCTCGCGAGGCTGACCGCCCACCTCGAGGACGCCATGGGAGTCGAAGTTCCGCTCACCGCGATCTACGACCATCCGGACATCGAACAGCTTGTCGAGTATCTCGCGATGCGATGAGCAGCGCGGCTACTGATTCCGTCGGCTCGCATCCACCCGTCTCCATCATCGGCATCGGCTGCCGACTGCCCGGGGCGGCGAGCGTCGCCGAGTTCTGGCAGCTGTTGCTCGAGGGCCGGGACGCCACGTCCGCCCCGCCCGCCGGGCGGCTGGGCGCGCGGCGCGGCGGGTACCTCGCGGATGTCGAGTCCTTCGACAACGACTGGTTCGCCATCTCCGACCGCGAGGCCGCGCTGATGGATCCGCAGCAGCGGCTCGCGCTGGAAGTCGCGGTCGAGGCGCTCGACGATGCCGGGATCGGCTATCGCACGCGGGGTTCCGGCGCGGCCGTCGTCTTCGGCGCGTCGGGGTACGACCACGGCATCGCGGTGCTCGGCCGGGCGGGTCACGACGCGCCCTACGCGGTGACCGGGTCAGCGCTCAGCATCATCGCCAACCGATTGTCGTACGTGCTCGATCTGCACGGGCCGAGTCTGGTACTCGACAGCGCATGCTCGTCCTCGCTCGCCGCGGTCGACCTCGCGGTCCGGCTGCTCGCCGACGGCGCCGTCCCGTTCGCCATCGTGGGCGGCGTCAATCTCGTCTTGCTGGAACACACCTCGAACTACCTGGCCGAGGGCGGCTTCCTGTCGCCCGGCGGACGCTCGACGCCGTTCGACGTCGCCGCGGACGGTTACACCCGCGGCGACGGCTGCGCCGTGGTGATTCTGCAGCGCAGCGCGGACGCGGTACGCGAGGGCAACCGGGTGTACGCGGAGATCGTCGGAACCGCCGTCGGATCGGACGGCCGCTCCAACGGCCTGTACGCGCCGAACGGCCGCGCACAGCAGGAGACGTTGCGGGCCGCGTGGTCGCGAGCCGGGCGCCCGCCCAGCAGTGCGGGGTACATCGAATGCCACGGCACCGGAACGCCTTTGGGTGACGCGGTGGAGGTCGGCGCGCTCGCCGCCGCGCTCGGTGACGGCACGGACGACCCGATCTGGATCGGTTCGGTGAAGTCCAACATCGGGCATCTGGAGGCCGCCGCCGGAATCACCGGGATGGTGAAGACCGCGCTGTCCATCCACCACGGGGTGATCGCCCCGACGATCAACGTGCACACCGAGCATCCGCTGCTGCACTTGGCCGAACGCGGCCTGCGCGTGCCCACCGAGCCGGTGGACTGGAGCCGGGTGGACGCGACGGAACGCGTGGCGGGCATCAGCTCGTTCGGATTCGGCGGCACGATCGCGCATCTGGTGCTCCGCGGCGCCACGCGAGCGCGGCCCGAACACGATGCGCACTTCCCGATACTGCTGCCGCTCACCGCACGTGACGAGGAGGAACTGCGCGACCGCGCGCTGCGGCTGGCCGATGAATTCGACCGAACAGGGCCCTCCTTGCCCGAATCGGTCGCAGCGGCGGCGCGAGCGGTGCCGGAGCCGACCCGGGCCGCGATCCTCGCGCACGATCACGCCGACGCGGTGCACCGGTTGCGCACGCTCGGCCACGGCGACACCGACGCGGCGCTGGGCCCCGTGGCGCACCGCCGCCGTGGCGGGCTGTTGTTCCTGTTCTCCGGGCAAGGCGGCCAGCATCCGACGATGGGCCGTGCGCTGGCGGCGCGATATCCGGTCTTCGCCGCCGCGCTCGCCGAGGCGACCGACGCGATCGTGACGGCGGGCGGGCCGCGGGTCTGGACGCCGCGCCACGGTTTCACCTCCGCGGGTGCGGCGCAGGCCACCGATCTGGTGCAGCCCGCGTTGTTCGCCTTCCAGGTGGCGCTGGTGAAATTGCTGGCGGCATGGGGGATCCGCCCTGATGCGGTGGCCGGCCACAGTCTCGGCGAGATCGCGGCGGCGGCGGTGAGCGGCGCGCTGACCCTCGCGGACGCGGCGCGCGTGGTGGTGCTGCGCAGCGCGACGCTGGCGCATCTGGACGGGCGCGGCGCGATGGCAGTGCTGGAGGCGGCCCCGGGCGAGGCGGCCAAACTCGTGGAGCCGATGCGATCGGAAGTGGCCGTCGCCGCGATCAACGGCCCGAGGTCGGTAGTCGTGTCCGGCACCCCGCGCTATATCGACACGCTGGTGCGGCGGGCCACGCGCCGCAATATGTTCGCGCGCAGGCTCGCGGTCGACTTCGCCGCGCACAGCCCGCAGGTCACCACCGTGCTCGCGCCTTTCGTCGCGGCGTTGACCGAGATCACGCCCCTGACGCCGCGCCTGCCGGTGTATTCGACGGCGCGGCGCGGCGCGAAAATCACCACCGCCGCCATGGACCGCGACTACTGGACGGAGAATGCCGCGGGCACGGTGGAATTGGCGGCCGCGCTCGAGCGCGCGGCCGAAGACGGCATCGCCACCGTGGTGGAGATCGGCCCGCAGCCGGTGTTGCTCGCGGCGGTGCGGGAGTACCCGGACTTCCGCGACGGCACGCATGCGGTGGCGCTGCGTGATGACGAGGCGAGCGGCTTCCTCACCGGCGTGGCCGGGCTGTACCTGGAGGGGCGGCCGGTCGACTGGTCCGCGCTCGGCCCCTTCGGCGCACCCGTACCGCGGCAGTGGCGCAAGCGGAAATTCCCGCTGCTGCTGGCCGGACCCGCGAGCGCGCACGTCCCCGAATCCGCCTTCGCCGCCGAGGATCTGAGCCATCACGTGGTACAGGGCGACAACATCGTGCCCGCCGTCTTCTGGCTGCGGCGGCTGCTGCGGCTCGCCAAGGACACGGCGGGGGCGGCCGCGCTGGCCGACTTCGCCGTACACGAGAGGACCGATCCCAGCGCCCTGCCCGCGGTCGTCTATCGCGGGCCGGGAGCGGAGGAAAGCGTACGGGCGGAGGTCACGGGCACCGGAACGCTGGCTTCGGCCCGGCCCGCCGGTGACCCCACACCCGCGGATATCGTCGCATGGATGCGGGTGGTCGACGCAAACCGGGCCGCAAGACATCACATGCGCGTCATCACCACCGGCGTCTTCTACCAGGAATTGCGCCGCAGGCGGCTGGAGTACGGTCCGCGATTCCGCACGCTGCGCGGCATCGCCGCGGGCACCGGACGGGCGCTGGGCCTGTTCGACGCCGCCGAATTGCATCGCACCGCAACGCTGGACGGCTGCCTGCACGTGCTCGCCGCGGCGGTGTTCGACGAATTGCCCGGTACGTCGATTCCGCTGCCCATCGGCATCGACTCGGCCTGGCTGTCACATGAACCGAATCGCCACGTGCTCGAGGTGCACGCGCTGGTCCGCGAGCGCGCCGACACCGGATTGATCGGCGACGTCATCGCGACCGACCAGCACGGGGTGCCCTGTCTCGCCTTCTCCGGTGTGCACATTCGCTATGCCGACCCCACCGACGAGGAGGGGGTCGGCACCCTTCGCGCGGCGCCCGCCGAACAGGAGGCGTGGAACGCGCCCTTCCGTCAGGAGACCTGGGAGTCGCGCGATCCCGGTTCACTCGGGCTCGCTGACGCACCCGCGACCCTCGTGCGGCGCGCGGTGGTGGTCGGCGCCTCCGACCTCGCCGTCCGGCTCGCTCGCGCGCTGGACGCCGAGCTGCCCACCGAACGGATCGCGCGGGAACCGGACGACGCGAGCTCGCTCGTCAGCGCGGTACTGGCCGGGCGCAGCGGTGACCACGCCGTAGTGGTCGTCTGGCCCACCGGTTTCGGCGTGAGCGCGGGCAAGAGCGCCGCGGCGGCCGGTCGTGTCCTCGAACTGCTGCAACTGATCTCCGCTCACGACGCCACCGCGTCCGTGACGGTGGTACTGCCGCACGATGAACCGGCCCGCCCACTCCCGCGGCCCGATGAGCCCGCCGTGGCGGCCTCGGTCGTCCCCGCGGCGATCGCCGGACTGGTGCGCTCGCTGCAACTGGAGACGGGTCGTACGGTGCGCCTGGTCTGGGCCGACCCCGATCCCAGGAACCTGCCGCTGCTCACCCGCCTGGTGGCGACCACCGACAGCGCCGTTCCCGACGAGCTGCGCCTGTCGGCGGGCGAGACCGCGGTGCGTCGCTTCACGCCCGCGCGACCACGCGCCGTGCCGGCCGTCGGCGTCGACGCGAACGGAACATACGTCGTCACCGGCGGACTGGGCACGCTCGGCTCGGTCGCCGTGCGCTGGTTGCTCGACGCGGGCGCGCGCGACGTGGTGGTGCTGACCAGGGCGCCTCGCCCGGTGCCCGCGCTGCTCGACGGCTTGGAGGACCGCATCGTCGTGGTGCGCTGCGACGCCGCCGACCGGGACGACCTGGCCAACGCGCTCTGCGACATCCGGGCCTCCGACTCGATGATCCGCGGTGTCGTGCACGCGGCGGGCGTGCTGGAGGACGCCGGGTTCGACGCGATTACCCCGGGCCAGCTGACCAGGACGTTCCTGCCCAAATCCACCGCGGCGGGCAATCTGATCGAGCTCACCGCCACCGACGCCACCGACTTCGTCTTGCTGTTCTCCTCGGCCACCGGCGCCCTCGGTGCGCCGGGGCAGGCCGCGTACGCTGCCGCCAACGCCGCGATGGACGCACTCGCGCAGCGTGATCCGGGTAGACGGATCCTGAGCATCGGCTGGGGGCTGTGGGATTCCGGCCTCGCCGCGGCGGCAGGCGGCGCGAGCCATTTGCGTCGGGCGGGCATCGGCGCGTTCGACTTGCCGGGCGGAAGCGCCGTACTGTCCCGGGTCCTGCGCTACGACGGTCCATATCTCCTGGCGCTGGAGCACACGCCGACGACCGACACTTCCCCGATCGCGATCCGTTTGACGAATCTGCTCGTGCCCGTCGGCCGTCCCGGCTCCGCGCTCGCCCGCGCCGAGGCGAGTGAGCGCACGCGCGAGCCCGCCGAACCGCTGACCACGACCATCCGCCGCGTCCTGGCGAGCACGCTCGATCTGCCCGCCGAGCACATCGACGCCGGGGCCGACTTCAACGAACTCGGACTCAGTTCGCTGCTCGCGATCGAGATGCGCCGAAACCTGGAAGCGCGGCTGCGCGTCCGAATCGCGACCGCGGAGTTGTTCAAGCACCCGACCATTACCGCCCTGGGCGCCGCCTTGCTGGACCGGGTCGCCGCGAACACCGGAGAGACCTTGTGAGCCGCGGCGACCACGCGGCGGGGAATGGTCTCGCGACTGCGGTGGCCGCGTGGGCCGCCACCCGCCCGGACGAGCCCGCCTTCACCGAGCTGCGGTTCCGCGTCCAGGAACGCAAGCCCGTCACGCTGACCTACGCGCGCCTGCACGCCGCGGCGGGCGCGCTGGCCGCACGACTGCGGCAGGAAAGCGCCCCCGGCGACCGCGTGGGCATCCTCTGCGCCCACGGCATCGACTACGCGGTAGCGTTTCTCGCCTGCCTGTACAGCAATCGGGTCGCGGTGCCGCTGTTCCCGGCCGCGGGCGCACGCAACCGCGAACGCCTGCATGCCGTCCTGGCCGATGCCAGGCCTACGCTCAGCCTGCTCTCCGCTCACGACGAGATCACCGCGCCGATCTTGGGCACCGCGTTGGGCCGAGTACACACCGTGCCCGCGAATCCGGCTGTGCCGGAATGGGGTTCAGTCGAGGAAATCAGGTCCGGCGCGCCTACCGCGATGGCGTCGGCGAGCGTGGCCGACCCGATGGCACGCCGCGCGGGATCACTCGAGACACGCTTCGTCGCACCCGGCCTTCGTCCCGCCACGCCGTCGGCCGCACCGGTGATCGATCCGGTGTGCGACGAGCTGGCCTATTTGCAGTACACCTCCGGATCGACGAAGTCTCCCGCGGGCGTCCGGGTCACGCACGACAATCTCGCCACGGCGTTGACGCAACTCGGGCACGCCGTGTCGGTCGCGGACGATCGGCCCGTCGTGACCTGGCTGCCGTTCTTCCACGACATGGGTCTGATCCTCGGCCTTTCGCTGCCACTCTTCCTGGGCGTGCACGGCATCACGCTGGCGCCCGCCGAGTTCGTGAAGCGCCCCGTCCGCTGGCTGCGCGCGATCGCCGACTATCGCGCCGGTACCACGGGGTGTCCCAATTTCGGCCTGAAACTCGCGGTGTCCGGCACCACCCCCGCCGAGCGCGCCGGGCTGGACCTGTCCGGACTCGACATCGTGCTCAACGGCTCGGAGCCGGTCCGCGCCGACGCCTTGCAGGAGTTCACCGAAACCTTCGCCCCTTACGGTTTTCGCCATCACGCGCACACTCCCGGCTTCGGCTTGGCCGAGGCCACCCTGACGGTCACCGTCTGCGACCAGCGCGAGAACCCGGTATGGCACCGTTTCGACCGCGCCGCACTGTCCGAAGGCCGCGCGGTCGCGCTGTCCGAGGACGCGGCGGGATCCGTGGACGGTGTGCCGCTGGTCGGGTGCGGCGCACCCGCCGGACAACAGCTGCGGATCGTCGATCCGGTGCTCGGAACCGCGCTGCCCACTGGACGCGTCGGCGAGATCTGGGTGGCCGGAGACAATGTGTGCGACGGATATTTCGGGAGACCGGATGCCACGGCGGAGATATTCGGCGCCACGGTGCCGGGAACCGCTGCCCGCTGGCTGCGCACCGGCGACCTCGGCTTCCAGTACGAGGGCCAGCTCTACATCGCGGGCCGCCGCAAGGACGTCATCGTGGTCGACGGACGCAATCACTATCCCGCCGACATCGAGGCGACGGTGCAGGCATGCGCGCCCGAGGTCAGGCCGGGTCACGTGACGGCGTTCGGGCACGACGACGGCCTGCGCGAAGACCTGGTCGTTGCCGCCGAACTCGGCACGGTCGACGGACGCGAGCCGATCGAACTCTTCGCCCTGGCCCGACGCATCCGCACCGCGGTCGCGTCCACCCACGAGGTGATGCCCGGTGCGGTACTGCTCCTCGAGCCGGGACGAATCCCCAAGACCAGCAGCGGAAAGCTCCGCCGCGGCGAGTGCAGGGCACGCTATCTGGCGGGTCACCTCAGCCCGGTGGCCATGATCTGATCGGCGGTCGCCGGCTTTCGTTCAGTGCTCGTCTCGGCCCATGAGACGGTCGGTCTCGCGACGCTCACGCTTGGTGGGCCGCCCGGCACCGCGGTCACGGCGGGGCATGCTCGCCAGGATTTCGCGCGGGGGAGGAGGCGGACTGCGATCGATCAAGCACTGCGCGGCGATCGGAGCGCCGACCCGCTTGGTGACGATCCGCTCCACGATGACAATGCGTTCGATACCGCCCGCGCGGACGCGGACCTCGTCACCGGGACGCACGGGCTGTGCGGGCTTGGCTGTCGCGCCGTTCACCCGGACGTGCCCGCCACGACATGCCTCGGCAGCGGCGGATCTGGTCTTGAACAGACGCACCGCCCAGGTCCACGAATCAACGCGGGCCTGGGTGGCGGTGTTCTGGATGCCGGATTCGGCGCGGGCCACTCGTCAGACGATACGGCGTGCGGTGACCACCATGTCGGGGCGCAGCGGCGTGTAGGACACCGGCGTACCCGTCTGCACCGCGTTCAGGAGCTTGTTGTCGCCCGCGTAGATGCCGACGTGACCGCCGCCGTTGGTGATGACGATGTCACCCGGCTTCAGCTCGTTGTAAGCGACCGGAGCGCCGACGTGCGACTGCTCGAAGCTGGTGCGGGGAAGCTCGATGCCCGCCTGACGGAACGCCCACTGGACGAGACCGGAGCAGTCGAAGGAGCGGGGACCTGCCGCGCCCCAGGAGTACTGGGCGCCGACCTTGGTCCTGGCGGCGTCGAGGGCGATGTCACCCGGGGAGTTGCTCTGCTGCTGGCCGAACAGGCCCGGCAGCATGGGCGCGAAATTGGGAGCCTGAGGGGCGACTTCTTGCGGCGCCTGGGCAGGGGCGGAGGGAACGGTCGCGAGCGCCTGCTGGATCTGCTGATTGAGCTGCTGGACCGGCTGTTCCCATTCCTGCGGAACATCGAAATTGCCGACACCGGGAACGTTGATGGTCGCGGCCATGGCCGGAATCGCGGGCATGGCGCCGGTCGCGGCCACCGCACCCATGACAATCGCACCCTTGACGGAATTCGGAACCCGAGAATCCCGTTGCAAGCTGTGTTTACCCACCGAGCTACGTCTCCGATCTTGCTGCTCTCCCGCCGACCGGGTTAGCTGACGGGCTCGGGCCGGGAGAGCGGCCCTACCTCGCGACCTGAATCGGCCTCGAGGATTCACCCCAGACGAACCTGTGGGTCCCCGGTACGACAGCCGAGACCGGTTGGCCCCGACAGTCGTTAAGGCGGTAACTAGTGGCGCCGTTTCTCTTACGAAGCGACTGGTTCCACTAAGTCACGAAGAGATTACGGTGCCGACGCGATGTTGTCCACCCCACAGAGCTGCGTCTTTTCCATCACGACAGGAGCCCACCTGGATCGGCGGAAAATGGCCGCCCAAGCGAAGGTCACGGACTGATCTCGCCGAGCGGCGCGAGGTCACCGAAGGACAACGCCGGTCCATCCGACCACTCGGGTTCAGGGGCGCGTTCCGTGCACCGCGCGCTCGAGCTCGTCGATCCTGCGGCGCGCCTCGGCCAGCTCGACCTCGAGCTTGCCGAGCGCCATGACCAGCGGGCCGACCGCGAGATCGGCGACCAGCTGAGGATCGTCGTAGCCCCGCTCGATCGCGACGAGGATGTTGGACCGGATGCGCTGGGCCACCGTGGCGCCCGCCGGTACGTTCCAGGACCCGACTACCTCGGCGAGGCCGGCGAGAGGTGGTTCGTCGGACATGCCCCTCCCTTCCCGCGCTGCCGTGCCGCGCGACCGTTCTGGCGAACCGCAACCAGCCTAGAGAGCCGGCGGCGAGAGCAATAGTGCAATACGAAACGCTAAGGCTTTCTAGAACACGCCATAGATGTGCCCAGATTATCCGGACGAAACGCGCTACGGTGTCGGGGCATGGACCCCGTGCGGAATCCGTATGCCCCTGGGGCGGGACAGCGCCCGCCCGAATTGGCCGGGCGCGACAAGCAACTCACGGCTTTCGACATCGTGCTCGAACGCGTCGCGCGTGGCAGGCCGGAACGCAGCGTCATGCTCACCGGCTTGCGCGGCGTCGGAAAGACGGTGTTGCTCAACCAGCTTCGCTCGGCCGCCATCTCGCGCGGCTGGGGCACCGGCAAGATCGAGGCGCGCCCGGACCAGGAATTGCGCCGCCCGCTGTCCTCGGCGCTGCACATGGCGGCGCGGGCGATCGCGACGGCGCACCGCAATCCGGAACGGGTGGACGACTTCCTCGGCATCCTCAAGGCTTTCGCGCTGCGGTCCACTGCGGACAAGGGCATGCGGGAACGCTGGCAGCCCGGCATCGACGTGCCCGCGGTGAGCGGCCGGGCCGATTCCGGCGACATCGAGATCGATCTGGTGGAGCTGCTGGTCGAGGCGGCGGCGCTGGCCGGTGACATCGGCGTCGGCATCGCGATCTTCATCGACGAGATGCAGGATCTCGGGCCCGCCGACATCTCCGCGATCTGCGGCGCGTGCCACGAACTGAGCCAGGACGCCGCACCGCTGATCGTGGTCGGGGCGGGCCTGCCGCACCTGCCCGCGGTGCTGTCCGCCTCGAAGAGCTACTCGGAGCGACTATTCAGCTATCACCGTATCGACCGCCTGGACCGGGAGTCCGCCGACCAAGCGCTGATCGCGCCCGCCCAGCGCGAGGATGTGAAGTTCACCGACGAGGCATTGGACTCGTTGTACAGCAAGGCCGATGGCTACCCGTATTTCGTGCAGGCGTACGGCAAGGCCGCATGGGATCAGGCGCCGGAGAGCCCGATCACGGCCGAGGATGTGGAGGTGGCGTCGCCCGCCGCCGAGGAAGAGCTGGCGGTCGGATTCTTCGGTTCCCGTTACGAGCGGGCTACCCCTGCGGAGCGGGAATACATGCGCGCCATGGCCGACCTGTCCGGCGACGACGGCCCGGTGGCGACCGCGGCGGTGGCCAACGAACTCGGCCGCAAACCGGCTTCCCTCTCGCCCGCCCGGGACGGCCTGATCAAGAAAGGTCTCATCTATTCCGCCGAGCGCGGCACGATCGGATTCACGGTGCCGCACTTCGGCCGCTATCTGCGCTCGGTCTGAGCGGCCGCCTGCCACGCGCAGCGATTGATTGCCAACTATTCGCCCTTCTTTCAAGATCAATAGATATTCGTAGATTTATCTCGACCAGCAGGCCTACCGATGGGTAACAAACCCTCCTACACTCGGATGTGATCCTGATCACGTCCGAGGGAGGACACCATGGCGACAGCCGCGAAAGTCGACGCCACCGAAGAACAGGCCCGCGCACTGGTCGAGGAATCCCGCGAAACGAGCTGGGCCAAGCCGTCCTTCGCCAAGGAAATGTTCCTGGGGCGGTTCCGGCTCGACCTGATCCACCCGTATCCGGAGCCCAGCCCCGAGGACGCCGAGCGGACCGAGGCGTTCCTGTCCCGGCTGCGGACGCTGTGCGAGTCCATCGACGGATCGGTGATCGAAGCGGAGAGCCGGATCCCGGACGAGTACGTCAAGGGCCTGGCCGAACTCGGTTGCTTCGGCTTGAAGATCCCACAATCGTTCGGCGGCCAGGGACTTTCCCAGTTCGGCTACAACCGAGCGTTGATGCTGGTCGGCTCGGCGCACCCGAGCCTCGGCGTGCTGCTGTCCGCACATCAGTCGATCGGGGTGCCCGAACCGCTGAAGCTGGCGGGCACCGACGAGCAGAAGGCCGAGTTCCTGCCCCGCTGCGCGGCCGGGGCGGTCAGCGCGTTCCTGCTCACCGAGCCCGACGTCGGCTCCGATCCGGCCAGAATGGCCAGTACCGCGACGCCGACCGAGGACGGCGAGGCCTACCTGCTCAACGGCGTGAAGCTGTGGACGACCAACGGCGTGGTCGCCGAGTTGCTGGTGGTGATGGCACGCGTGCCCAAGAGCGAGGGGCACCGCGGTGGCATCTCGGCGTTCGTGGTCGAAGCCGACTCACCGGGCATCACCGTCGAGCGGCGCAACTCGTTCATGGGCTTGCGCGGCATCGAGAACGGCTTGACCCGGATGCACGACGTCCGGGTGCCCAAGCGCAACCTGATCGGCCGGGAGGGCGACGGCCTCAAGATCGCGCTCACCACGCTGAACGCGGGCAGGCTCGCCATCCCCGCGTTGTGCACCGCCGCCGCGAAGTGGTCGCTGAAGATCGCGCGGGAGTGGAGCACTCAGCGGGTGCAGTGGGGCAGGCCGGTCGGCGAGCACGCGGCCGTCGGTCAGAAGATCGCGTTCATCGCGGCGACGACGTTCGCGCTGGAAGCGGCGCTCGATCTGTCGGCCACCATGTCCGACGAGGGCCGCAACGACATCCGGATCGAAGCGGCGCTGGCCAAGCTGTGGGCCAGTGAGATGAGCTGCCGGATCGCCGACGAACTCGTGCAGATCCGCGGCGGCCGCGGCTACGAGACGGCCGCCTCGCTCGCCGCGCGGGGCGAGCGGGCCGTTCCCGCCGAGCAGCTGGTGCGCGATCTGCGGATCAACCGCATCTTCGAAGGCTCCAGCGAGATCATGCGGTTGCTGATCGCCAGGGAGATGGCCGACGCGCACATGGCGGCCGCCGGCGCGCTGGTCGACCGCAAGGCCGAGTTCAAGGACAAGGCGAAGGCCGCGGTCGGCGCGACTGGTTTCTACGCCAAGTGGTTCCCGCAGCTCGCGGTCGGCGCGGGGACGGTACCCGCGGCGTATACCGAGTTCGGCGTGCTGGCCCGGCATCTGCGATTCGTCGAGCGCAGTGCGCGCAAGCAGGCCAGGTCCCTGATGTACGCGATGGGCCGGTGGCAGGCGGGCCTGGAGTACCGGCAGAACTTCCTCGGCCGGATCGTCGACATCGGCGCCGAGCTGTTCGCGATGTCGGCGGCCTGCGTGCGAGCCCACGCGTTGCGCGCCGCCGACGCGCCGGAGGGCAAGGCGGCCGAAGAACTGGCGGACACCTTCTGCAGGCAGTCGCGGCTGCGCGTACGCGAGTTGTTCGACGCGCTGTGGGACAACACCGACGACGACGACCGCACCCTCACCCGCGGCGTGCTCGACGGCCGCTACGAATGGCTGGAGGGCGGCGTGCTCGACCCGAGTGAGGGGACCGGCCCGTGGATCGCGGAGTGGCAGATGGGTCCGTCCACCGAGGAGAACCTCCTGCATCCATTCCTGCCGTCCACGCGTCCCCGCGCGGAAGCCTGAGCGGTAGCGGACCCGCCGCACGCCCCCCAGCGTGCGGCGGGCGGTCGCTCGCGAACTATTCGCCAATATCGGAATTCCCCTAGAGAACCGCAGATTTTTCTCGCGAGCGTGCCGCACATAGCGATCAGGCAATCTAAAGCTATCTAGTTTTCCCACTACCATTTCGTAGATTTTTCTGTGCGGGCGCAGCCCAGCTGCTCGATCGACCGGCAGCCTCGGTTGGACAACGTGTGCGTAACGGCAGGTGTAGGGGGTTAACGGGGCGGAAATCCAGTGCGACATCTGGGCAAGAGGCGCCGAACATGCGCCGCGCCCACAGGAGGGTGCCATGTCCACGACCATCGCCCGCCGCACCGCCGATCACGACGGCCACCACGTCACAGTGCCGGCCGAAGACGGCGTTCCTCTCGCGGTCCGCGTCTTCGGCGCCGACGACGCCCTCGCGACCGTCGTCTTCGTGCACGGCCACTGCCTGCGCACCGAATCCTGGACCTACCTGCGCGAGCACCTCCTGCGGCAGTGGGGAGACGACACCAGGATGGTGTTCTACGACCATCGCGGCCACGGCGAATCCGGGGTGGCGCATCCGTCGACCTACACCATCGAACAGCTCGGGCAGGACCTGGACACCGTGTTGCGGACGGTCGCGCCGACCGGTCCGGTGATCCTGGTCGGCCACTCGATGGGCGCGATGGTCGTGCTCGCCTACGCCCGGCTCTACCCGCAAGCCATCGGCACGCGGATCACAGGTGTCGGGTTGCTCGCGGCCGCTGCCGCCGGGATCACCGAGGTGGGGCTGGCGCGCCTGTTGAACCGGCGGGCAGTGAACTCGCTGCAAGCCGCCGTCACGCACGCCCCGAGGGTGATGCAGGCGTCCAGGCACCTGACCCGCCGCCTGTTCACGCCGATCCTGCGCGAGGCCGAATTCGGCACGCGGAAGGTGAACCCGCGGATCGCCGCGCTGGCCACGGCCATGCTGAACGACACGCCGCTGCTGACCATGGCCGGATTCCTGCACTCGCTGATCACCTTCGACGAGACGGCGACTCTGCACCGGCTCGGCGCGATTCCCACGCTGGTGCTGGCGGGCTCGGCGGACCTCATCTTCCCGTTCGCGCACTCGGTGGCACTGGCCTCCCAGCTGTCCGGTTCCGAACTGGTCCGGCTCGAAGGCGCCGGGCACAGCGTGCTGCTCGAGCGGGCCGAAGAAGTCGCGCTGTCCATCGCCGGACTCGCCGAGCGCGCGTTCGCCGCGGAGCCATCGGGTGCCGGGTACGCCGCCGCTGGCTGAGCTCGGCAATCGATCGGCAACCATCGGATTTCGACCTCGCGCGAGCCAGGATCGGATTCTTTCGGTACTGTGTTGTAGATCACGTTGTGTGGTGGGTCACACGACTCGGTACAGCGCGGCGCAAGGCCAACGGGCAACCGCGCGTCACGGCACCGAGTTCGCATGTCCGCCAGGGAATTCAGGAGGTATCGATGACTCGCAGCGAATTCGCGGAACTACGCTACGCGGTCGGCCAACTCCGGCAATCCATCGGCGTACTCCGCAGCCAGTACGGCGACGCCAGCACGGTGCTGCGGTTGGAGAACGACCTCGAGCGCCTCGCCATCGACGCCGACGAACTCGAGCAGTCACCGCCGCCCGAGGTGCGGCGGACCGCCCAGGACGTCATCTACGTGCCGGACAGCAAGTCCGACGAGGCCGCTTGGATGGGCGCACAGGACGAGGGGCTCGGCTTCCACTCCCGTCCGCGGACGAAGTAGTTCCGGGGTGGGGCGGCGCGAGCCGCCCATCGCGGCACTGCCCGATACCTGCCGTGGCGGCCGCACCCGTGCGACCGGGCTGCGCGCGGGCCCGGCAACCTGGCGCCCGGCGACGCCGTGATCGCACAGTGCGCGATGGCTGTCTGAGCCGTATCGGTCCTCCGCACGACCCCGTTCGTGCAGCGATCCGCCATGGTGCGCAAGCTGCTCACCCCGCCCGGATACCGAGCGCGATGAAGGTACTCACCTTGCCCGGCGCGACGATCGAGTCGTTCTCCCGCGCACCGGCGCCGAGACTTCCACCCGTGTCGGTTCCCGCACCGGGCGTTCGGTCACCACGGCGGGCACACCACCGAGGCCGACACCCGGCGAGGCCGCGCGGCGCGTGCAGCCGCCTGCACCGGCGATCCGGTCGCACCCTGGCGTTGCCGGGTGCATTCGAGCAGGTCAACAGGTTGATTCCGGTCGGATATGGCCGACGATCAATGTCTTCGCACGACGGTTGAAGAGGCAATTCCGGCATCCGGTTTTTGCCTGCTCGAATCTTGTTTCGCGGAAGGTGACTTCGAAAAGTCCGGTTGGCCCGGAACCCGCGTAGACGAGCATGAGGCGTGCCTGATGTGGCGCAAATCATATGGTTGACGGCGGGGCATGTTTGTCGAGACCCCGTTCGATCAATAGCGCACGTGTCGTATGGTGCTCAGCATCACATTCGATCGCGGAGGTAACGATGACCACCCGCACACAAGATCAGCGAGGCATCCGCCTGTGAGTGCCGCACCGACCGCCGCCCCCGAAGCGGGCACCGGCGTATTCAGCAGAACAAGGGCCCGAATCTCGGATCGCACGTTGCGCACCGACCGATGGTGGATCCCCCCACTCGTCACGGTGCTCGGGCTAGCCGCGTTCGTCATCTACGCGACGATCAGATCGTATGTGCGCACGGCATATTGGGTCCCGGACTATCACTATCTGACCCCGTTCTATTCACCGTGCCTGAGCACTTCCTGCGTCGAGGGCTCCAGCCATTTCGGCACCCCCTTCGGCGATCTGCCCGCGATCCTGCCGCTGGGCTTCGTGGTGCTGCCCTTCCTGCTCGGTTTCCGCCTGACCTGCTACTACTACCGCAAGGCCTACTACCGGGCGGTGTGGTTCTCCCCGCCCGCCTGCGCTGTAGCCGAGCCGCACGCCAAGTACACCGGTGAGACCAGGCTGCCGCTGATCGTCCAGAACGCGCATCGCTACTTCTTCTATGTGGCCCTGGTGGTTTCGGTGATCAACACCTACGACGCCATCGTCGCCTTCCACGGCAAGACCGGCGGCTTCGGTTTCGGCCTCGGCAATATCGTGCTGCTGGTCAACGTGATCCTGCTGTGGGCCTACACGCTGTCGTGCCACTCGTGCAGGCACATCGCGGGTGGACGGCTCAAGAACTTCTCCGCGCATCCGGTGCGCTACTGGTTCTGGACTCAGGTCTCCAAGCTGAACACCCGGCACATGGCGCTGGCCTGGACCACTCTCGGCACGCTCGTGCTGACCGACTTCTACGTCATGTTGGTTGCCAGCCAAACGATTTCGGACCTGCGGTTCATCGACTGACCGCCTCATCGAGGAGTTTCTCTGCATGGCAGAAGTGGAACGGCACAAGTACGACGTCGTCGTGATCGGAGCGGGCGGCGCCGGATTGCGGGCGGTCATCGAAGCCAGGGAGCACGGCCTGTCCGTCGCGGTGGTGTGCAAGTCGCTGTTCGGCAAAGCGCACACCGTGATGGCCGAAGGCGGCTGCGCGGCGGCGATGGGCAACGCAAACGAGAAGGACAATTGGCAGGTCCATTTCCGGGACACGATGCGCGGCGGCAAGTTCCTGAACAACTGGCGCATGGCCGAATTGCATGCTCAGGAGGCGCCCGATCGAGTGTGGGAACTGGAGACCTACGGGGCGCTGTTCGACCGGACGGCGGACGGCCGCATCAGCCAGCGCAATTTCGGCGGCCACACCTACCCGCGGCTCGCGCATGTCGGCGACCGGACCGGCCTCGAGATCATCCGCACCATGCAGCAGAAGATCGTGTCGCTGCAACAGGAGGATTTCGCCGAGACCGGTGACTACGAGAAGCGCATCAAAGTCTTCGCCGAATGCACCATCACCGAATTGCTCAAGGACGGCGACCGCATCTCCGGCGCGTTCGGTTACTGGCGCGAATCCGGCCGCTTCATCCTCTTCGAGACCCCCGCGGTGGTCCTGGCGACCGGCGGCATCGGCAAGTCGTACAAGGTGACCTCGAACTCCTGGGAGTACACCGGCGACGGGCACGCGCTGGCGCTGCGCGCGGGCGCGACGCTGATCAACATGGAGTTCCTGCAGTTCCACCCCACCGGCATGGTCTGGCCGCCCAGCGTGAAGGGCATCCTGGTCACCGAGGGCGTGCGCGGCGACGGCGGGGTGCTGAAGAACACCGAGGGCAAGCGGTTCATGTTCGACTACATTCCGCCGGTCTTCAAGGGGCAGTACGCCGAGACCGAGGAAGAGGCCGACCAGTGGCTGCGCGACAACGACTCCGCTCGCCGCACACCGGACCTGCTGCCGCGTGACGAGGTCGCGCGCGCCATCAACGAGGAGGTCAAGGCCGGGCGCGGCACCGAGCACGGCGGCGTCTACCTCGACATCGCTTCCCGGATGCCCGCCGAGGAGATCGTGCGACGACTGCCTTCGATGCACCATCAGTTCAAAGAGCTGGCGGATGTCGACATCACGAAGGAGCCGATGGAGGTCGGGCCGACCTGTCACTACGTGATGGGTGGAGTCGAGGTCGATCCGGACACCGGTGCGGCCACGGTGCCAGGTCTGTTCGCCGCGGGTGAGTGTTCCGGCGGCATGCACGGGTCCAACCGCCTCGGTGGCAACTCGCTGTCCGACCTGCTGGTGTTCGGCCGCCGGGCCGGGCTCGGGGCGGCGGCCTATGTGGAACAGCTCGGCGAGCGGCCCTCGGTCGCGGACGACGATGTCACGAACGCCGCGAAGGCCGCCGTGGCGCCGTTCGATCCGCCCGCCGATGGCAAAGGCGAGAACCCCTACACCTTGCACACCGATTTGCAGCAGACGATGAACGACCTGGTCGGCATCATCCGCAAGGAACACGAGGTGCGCGAGGCGATCGACAAACTCGGCGAGTTGCGTGCCCGGTTCCGCCAGGTGACCGTCGAGGGCCACCGCCAGTTCAACCCCGGCTGGCATCTCGCGCTCGACCTGCAGAACATGCTGCTGGTCAGCGAATGCGTGGCGCACGCGGCGCTGCTGCGGACCGAGAGCCGCGGCGGGCACACCCGGGACGACCACCCGTCGATGGACCCCGACTGGCGGAACAAACTGCTGGTCTGCGCGGTGGATCCGGGCACGGCCGGCGATCCGATCCCCGGCGTCACCGTGACGCGAAAGGATCAGATCCCGATGCGATCGGACCTGCTCGCCCTCTTCGATCTCGGCGAGCTCGAGAAGTACTACACCCCGGATGAACTCGCCGGGCACCCGGCCGCGGCCGGGCAATCGACGGAGCGAGAGGCGTAACGATGGGTTACGACGCCAAATTCCGCGTATGGCGCGGCGATCTCGACGGCGGAGAACTGCAGGATTTCACCGTGCTGGTGAACGAGGGCGAGGTCGTACTCGACATCATCCACCGGCTACAGGCCACCCAGGCGCCCGATTTGGCCGTGCGGTGGAACTGCAAGGCGGGCAAGTGCGGTTCCTGTTCGGCCGAAGTGAACGGGCGGCCGCGCCTGCTGTGCATGACCCGGATGTCCACCTTCACCCAGGACGAAGTGATCACGGTGACGCCGATGCGCACCTTCCCCGTGATCAAGGACCTCGTGACGGACGTGTCGTTCAATTACGAAAAGGCGCGGGAGATACCGTCTTTCACGCCGCCCGCCGATCTCAAACCGGGCGAGTACCGGATGAAGCAGGTCGACGTCGAACGTTCGCAGGAATTCCGCAAGTGCATCGAGTGCTTCCTGTGCCAGAACACCTGTCACGTGGTACGTGACCACGAAGAGAACAAGAAAGCGTTCGCCGGGCCGCGCTATTTGATGCGGATCAGTGAATTGGAGATGCATCCGCTGGATGCGGGCGACCGCACCGAACTCGCCCAGGACGAGCAAGGGCTCGGTCTGTGCAACATCACCAAATGCTGTACCGAGGTCTGCCCCGAGCACATCAAGATCACCGACAACGCGTTGATCCCGCTGAAGGAACGGGTGGCCGACCGCAAGTACGACCCGCTGGTCTGGCTGGGCAACAAGCTGTTCCGCCGATAGGACGCCGGACAACCGGCCGGGGCGATCCCCGGCCGGTCGGCGCACCCTTACAACATGGCCACGACGCCGAGGGCCACGACCCACACCAGCAGGCCGACGAACAGCGCCGACAGCAGCGAGCTGGTGAGGACGAAGACTCCGACCGCCGACACCGCGAACAACAGCGCGACGATCAGCCATTCCACCCAATCGTCCGGCCGCAATTTCCGGTACCGGGGATGGGAACTCTTGAGCCCTCGGTCCACGGATGATGGATTACCCGTGTTCAGCCTCGACAAACGTCTTTTCGTTGTCGAAAATGTGTCATTCCGTGATCTACGAAGGCGGCCGTGCCTTATCGCGGCCGGTCGAACTCTCCGTCCTGCACACCGGCAGTGAAGGCGGCCCACTCCGCGGGCGTGAAGATCAGCACCGGCCCCTCGGGATCGTTCCCGTTGCGCATCCCCACGTGTCCGTCGGCGAGCAGCGCCACTTCGACGCTGTCGTTGCCCGCCCCTTCCCCGGCCCTTCGCCACGTGGCGCCGGACAGGTCGATGTTCGTGTTGCCTTGAATGCTCACGAGACGGACTCCTTCGCTATCTGCCGTGGGAGACGTGTGTACGGACCGAGAACCCAGCACCACCGCTGGCGCACTCACGCGCGCCCGATAGTACCGCCGCCGATCGGCGCTGTCGGGCGAACAACCCACGAAAACGGGCCGGTACTCCGGGTCGGCCACGTGATTCGCCGCCGACGCTCAGCGGCGGCGTGGTGCGGGCTCCGCCCACGCATGAATGGCCGCGACGACCACCCGGCCGGACGGGCGAAACCTGTTCCGTGGCGGCACAATCCAAGACCGAATCGCGCCGACCGACGCCGTCGGGGACGGCAACGCGATCGTCGACCCCGTGCGGCAGACCGAGACGTTGAGCCGGAACAACTCCGCGAACAGGCGCGTATCGTTTTCCGGCAGGTCCGGCGCGATCAGGAAGGTCCATCGATTCGAGCGCGGGTGCGCCAGGATCGGGCCCAGCCGCACGCTCTTGCTCTGCATGTGCGCCTTGACCGCCTGACCCAGACCGCTCGGCATGGTCAACGCCCACACCGACCCGGCGCGCATCACGATCCGGCCGAGTTCGGGCGGATCCACAACGGCGGGCAGATCGCATTCCCGCCGGTAGAACAGGCATCTGGCTCGTGGTGTATCCCCAAGTGGCCTCTGCTCCACTGACAACCCCCTGCAGTTGTGTGGTTCGACGATGAGGTGCGCGCCATACGGAACGCCTCTCGCTACCGTTCGCGTACCGATGAGAATGCGGCGATGGCCGAGTGTGGCGCGACTACCTCTAGTTTCGCTTTTCTCCGGCCGGAACCGACTGATAAAGAATGGGCAAAACTGCGGAAAAGTGAACGCGCCGAGGGGCCGCTGTGAACTCAGTGCCAGGTGTGATCGGTCAGCGGGGTGCGGGGGCCGAACTTCGGCTTGTGGAAGTGGCCGCTGATTTCCAGCAGGCGGATCGCCCGATAACGGTGCGGGCGCAGCGGCTCGAGGTATTCGACCATCGCATCGTCATCCATGGGACGGCCGAGCAGAGTCCAGCCGACCGCGGCGGACAGGTGATAATCGCCGACCGACAGCGCGTCCGCGTCGCCGAAAGCCCGCTGCGCGATCTCCGCGGCCGTCCATACCCCGATACCGGGGACACTGCACAACATTCGTGCCGCCTCGACCGGATCGACCAGGGCCGCCCGCTCCAGCGATTCGGCGATCCGAGCCGCGCGCACGATGGTCTGCGCGCGTTGCGGTCCGATATTGGCCCGGTGGTAGACCCAGGAGGGAACCCGCCGCCAAGTGTCCGCGTCCGGCGGCAGCCGCATTCCCTCCGGTGCGGGGCCGGGCGCCGGTTCGCCGTACTGCCGCACCAATTTCCGCCACGACGCCCACGCGGAGACGGTGTGCACCTTCTGCTCCAGCACCGACGGCACCAGGGCTTCGAAGACCAAGCCCGTGCGCAACATGCGCAGCCCCGGAAAACGGCGATGCGCGTCGACGAGTTTCGGATGATCCGGGAGAAACGCCGACACATCCTCGTCCAGGCAGAGCATGTGCTCGAGACCCGCGAGGAATTCCGCCGCGCCCGGCCCCCAGGCGCGGGCCTGCACAGTGCGCGGATCGGACTGGGCCAGGCGGTAGGTGACCGGCCCGGTCGGCAGACGGGAGGCGTGCCAGTGCGCGCCGTCGCCGGTTACCCGGTGGCACGGATCGCCGGTGCCGCGACCGAGGGGAGCGAGCGTGCACGCCAGATCGATAGGCCGATCCGTGGTCACGGTCCGGCTGGCTCCCGGCTCGACCGTCAGGCTGCGCACCCGAGACATTCTGCCCGGTGCGGCGCGCGGCACCGCGTCCCCCTCCACCGGGAGACGCGGATTATTATCTGAACCACACTTAAAGCCTTTCATACCAATCGCACATGATTATGGTTTCGCAATCAGATGTAACGGCATGAGATTCATGGCGATATTGTTTTCGTTCGGCAAATGTCTGGCAGTAGCAATGACGGAGGTTCTTCGATGATCACCAATCTGCTCAACTGGCTGCTCAACGCCTGGGGTGGAGTTTCCGCGGGCAGCTCGGGCTACCAGATTCCGCCGGGCACCCTGCCGTTCGGCAGCTGAACCGCGCGGCGCCCGCCCGGCCTGCCCGGCGGGCGCCCGAAAATCACTCGCCCAGAAGAAATTGCGCGATATGCCGCGCCTGGCGCCCAGCGAGGGACGCAGCCTGAGTGCGGCAGGAAAAGCCGTCGGCGAGGAGGATCGCGTCGTCTCCCGCGGCGCGCAGCGCGGGGAGCATGCCGTTCTCGGCCACTGCGACCGAAATGTCGTAATGGCCCGACTGCATTCCGAAATTTCCCGCCAGACCGCAGCACCCGGTGATTTCCGTCACCGTCACGCCCATACTGGCTAATAAATGGCGATCGGCATCGAATCCGAGAATCGCGTGCTGGTGACAATGCGGTTGAACCACCACCGATCGGCCGGTGCGCTGCGGCGGGCGCCAGGTGGGCTGATCGGCGAGGAATTCGGCCAAGGTGCGCACCGCGGCGGCGGTCGGGGCGGATCTGGGATCGTCCGGCAACAATTCCGTGAGGTCCGTGCGCAGAACCGCGGTGCAGGACGGTTCCAGTCCCACGACCACGCCACCCGCCTCCACGTGCTCCTGCAACGTGGTCAACGTGGCCCGCAACCGAGCGCGGGCGCCGTCGAGCTGACCGGTGCTGATCCAGGTGAGTCCGCAGCAGACGCGGTGCTCGGGGATCCGGACGCGGTAGCCCAAGGTGGCCAGCAGCCGCGCCGCGGCCAAGGCGATCTCCGGGTCGAACGCGTCGGTGAAGGTATCGATCCACAGCATCACCTCGCCGGAGACACCGCTTTCGGCCCGCACCTCGGGCGCGTAGGCGGACTCGGCCAAGCGCGCGCCTTCGTCCAGATCGCGCCAGATGCGGCGGAAGGTACGCGCGGCCAGGCGCGGCACCTCACGACGCGGGTCGATGCCCGCCGCCCGCAGCCCGGCTCGACGCAGCGCGGTACGGCCCGCCAGCGCGTTGACGACCCGCGGCATCCGGCTCGCGGCGGACAGCCATCGAGGCAACCAGCCCAGCGAATAGTGATCGGTCGGCCGGAGCCGGTGGCGGTAGCGGCGATGCAGCGTCTCCGACTTGTAGGTGGCCATGTCCACGCCCGCCGGGCAGTCCGACCGGCACGCCCGGCAGGACAGGCACAGATCGAGCGACTCGGCGACGGCCTCCGACGACCAGGGCAGCGCGCCGCGCACCACCTCTTGCAGCACCCTCGCCCGCCCGCGTGTGCTGTCCTTCTCGTCCCGGGTGGCCTGGTAGGACGGGCACATGAAACCGCCGTCGGCCCGGCATTTGCCGACGCCGACGCAGCGGTGCACCGCGACGCCCATATCGCCGTCGTCTTCTCCGAGCGGGTAACCGTTCGACGTGCCGACGTCACCGAGTCCGGCCAGCCGCAGGTCGGCATCGATCGGACGCGGCGCGACGAGCACGCCCGGATTCAAGATGTCGCCGGGGTCGAACAAGGCCTTGTACCCGGCGAAGACATCGAGCACCGCGGGGGAGTACATCGCCGAGAGCAACTCGGAGCGAGCCCGGCCGTCGCCGTGCTCGCCGGACAGCGAACCGCCGTGCCGGACGACCAGCTCCGCCGCGTCGAAGAGAAAGGCACGGAAGCGGTGCGGCGCGTCGGCGATCGGAAGATCGAGGCGGACGTGGATGCAGCCGTCGCCGATGTGCCCGTACAGCAGCCCGTCGACACCGTGCTCGCGCGTCAGCGCGGCGAAATCGCGGAGGTAGGCGCCGAGCCGTTCTGGTGGGACGGCCGCGTCCTCCCAGCCCGGCCAGGCCGGGCGCCCGTCCGGCGTGCGACCGGCCAGCCCCGCGCCGTCGGCCCTGATCCGCCACAGCTGCGCGGCGGTACCGGGATCGGTGACGATCCTGCTGTCCATCGCGCCCACCGTCTGGCATAGCCGCTGTGCGACGGCCAGCGCGTCGGCCTGCGTCGCGCCCGCGGTCTCCACGAACAGCCAACCGCCACCGCGCGGCAGGTCGGGCACCCTTCCCCGATGCGTCCGGACCACGTCGACCAGCCGCGCGTCGATGCCCTCGACCGCGATCGGCGCGCAGGCCAGCACGGCGGCGACATCGTCGGCCGCGGTGGCGATGTCCGGGTAGCCGAGCACCGTGAGCACGGTGGCCTCGGGCAGCTCGACCAGCTCGACGGTCGCGTCCAGCAGCAGACCGCAGGTGCCCTCGCTGCCGACGAACGCCTTCGCCGCCGACGCGCCGCGCTCGGGCAGCAGATGTTCCAAACCGTATCCGGACGCCTGGCGGTCGAAGCGCCCGAGATCGGTGCGCAGCACCGCGAGATTTGCCCGGCTGAATTCCGCGAGACCCGGCACCGCGGACAGGTCTGCGGCCAGTATGCGTTCGGTGCAGGTGCCGTCCAGGATGCGCAACTCGCGCACCGTATCGGAGGTGCGGCCCCACGCGACGGCACGCG
The DNA here is from genome assembly GCF_053603155.1 of Nocardia sp. NPDC004260. Lineage (NCBI taxonomy): Bacteria > Bacillati > Actinomycetota > Actinomycetes > Mycobacteriales > Nocardiaceae > Nocardia > Nocardia sp. NPDC004260. The sequence continues at coordinate 137,006 of NZ_JBSGEZ010000009.1, forward strand.
GTCCGCACGCGTTGTTGCCGATCATGCCGCCGAGCGTGCAGCGATTCTGTGTCGAAGGGTCCGGTCCGAAGCGCAGGCCGTGCGGACGGGCCGCACGCTGTAACTCCGACAGCACCACGCCCGGCTGCACGGTGGCCACGCGCGCGGCCGCATCGATCGCCACGATCCGGTTCATATGCCTGCTGAAGTCGAGCACCAGCCCGGGACCGATCGCATTGCCCGCCACCGACGTCCCCGCGCCACGCGCGGTCACCGGCAGGCCCTCGGCTCGGGCGAACTCCAAGGTGACCGCGACGTCCTCGTCGGTCCGCGGAAAGACGACCGCCGCCGGGAGAACCCGATAGTTCGACGCGTCCGAGGAGTACTCCGCCCGCCGCCGCGCGGAGGTGTCGACCTCACCCGCGATCCTGCCGTGCAGCGCCGCCATACGGTTCACGGTGTTGATTTTTCCAGCGCCTGCGGCGCTGGGGGTTCGCGGGCTGTGTTGTTTGGCCACGCCTTCGGCGCGGCGTGTTCGCGGCCCTCTTGTGGCTCGCGTTTGCGCGACCGCCGCTTGCTCCTTCGTCGCCTACGCGGCGGCCGCGC